>NZ_JAWSTH010000096.1:0-24483 GCF_033542075.1 Conexibacter stalactiti | reverse complement strand
GTTGCCATAGAGGTGAAAGCAGACCTCCAGCCGCAGCGTGTCACGCGCCGCCAGGCCGACCGGCGCCGCGCCGGCGTCGAGCAGCGCATCCCAGACGATCGGCGCATGGGCCGGCGGCAGCAACAGCTCGACACCGTCCTCACCGGTGTAGCCGGTCCCGCAGACCAGCGCCGGCACGCCCGCGACGGTCGCCTCGACGGTCTTGAAGCGGCCGGGCAGCGCCTCGCCCTGCGCCAACAGCGACTCGACCAGCGCGCGCGCTCTCGGTCCCTGCACCGCCAGCATCGCGTAGTCCGACGCGCGATCGATCACCTCAACCCCGTCCGCCTCGGCAGCGTGACGCTGGAACCAGGCGAGGTCCTTCGCATGGTTGGCGGCGTTCGTCACCGTCAGATAACGATCCTCGGCGAGACGGTACGTGAAGAGATCGTCCAGCACACCGCCGTCCTCCCGGCACAGCACGCTGTACTGCGCCCCGCCGACCGCGATCTTCGACACGTCATTGGAGAGGATCCGCTGCAGGAACGCGAGCGCACCCGGCCCGGCCGTCTCGACCTCACCCATGTGCGAGACGTCGAAGACGCCGACGCCCTCACGCACGGCGAGGTGCTCGGCTCTGATCCCGGCCGGATACTGGACCGGCATCTCCCAGCCCGCGAACGGCACCAGCTTGGCGCCCGCGGCCTGATGACGGCCATGGAGTGAGGTGAGACGCATGTGACGACCTCGGAGCACGGTGGACCAGCGGTCCAGTGGATTAGTGGCTGGACCAGTGTGCCACAGCGTCAACCGACATGCCGCACGGCGACGCGCGCATCGCGGGCGAAGGCGACGTAGTGGCTGCGGCCGTCGGCGCCGAGCTGACGCACCCGTGCCCGCCAGAACAGCTCGAAGCTGTCGAGCAGCGAGGCGCCGCGGCTGCCGAGGAACGGCTCCTCCATCAGCTCGACCGCCTCGCCGTCCAGCTCCACGACGTCCCCGGCGGCCAGCTCCCCCACCGGCTTGATCACGCTCCTCATGGCAGCAGGCCGATCGTCGGCACGTCCTCCGGGCGCTCGCCCGGCTCCTCCTGCGCCTGCGCGCCGCGCTCCCGCACGGGGCCGGCGCCGTGGCGCACGCCGACGTCGCCGCCGACGTCGTAGGCCTGCAGGCGCGGCACGACCTCGCGCGCGAGCAGGTCGTAGTTCGCCGCCGAGACCTCGGGCGGCATGTTGCCGAACGACGGCGCCATCACGACGGCGCCCGCGTCGAGCCGGTCGACGTAGCCGAGCACTCTCTCGACGACCTGATCGGGCGTGCCCCACACCTGCAGGTCGGCGAGGAACGAGCAGAAGCGGTCGAGCCCGTGCTTCTCGATGTTGCGGCTCAGCGCGGCGTAGTACTCGTAGCCCTCGATCTGCGCGAAGCCGACGTTGTCGAACTCGTAGTGCTCGACCGTCGAGCGCGCGTAGCGCTGGAGGTAGACGTCGCGCAGCGTCTGCGCCTCCTCCTCGGTCGGGGCGACGCCGACGAAGACGCAGAGGATCGGCTTGGGCGCCTCCTCGCCGTTGACCTCCAGGTAGCGCCTGCGGTAGTTCGCCATCTCGGCCTCGACCGTCTCCCACGGCTTCTGCGCGATCACCATCAGACCCGCGCCCAGGCCGGCCATCAGGTCGATCGACTGCGGCGAGATCGCCGAGGCGAACGTGCGGCCGCGGTAGGGCGCGAACGGGCGCGGCCGCAGTTCGACTCTCGGCTGTCTGTAGAACTCGCCGGCGTACTCCATGAAGCCCGAGTCGAGCCCGTTGAGGATCGCCTCGGCGTATTCGCTGAAGCGGCGGCGCGACTCGCCCATCTGCAGGCGGAAGCCGTCGAACTCGACGCGGCCCAGTCCGCGGCCGATCCCGAGCATGCCGCGACCGCCGGAGAGGTGGTCGAGCATGACGAAGTTCTCGGCGGTGCGGATCGGGTCCTGCCACGGCAGCACCGAGACCATCGTCCCGAGCTTCAGCGTCGAGGTCTGGGAGGCGAGCCAGGCGAGGAACTGCGGGACGTTCGGGGTCAGCTGATAGGAGGTGAAGTGGTGTTCCGGCACCCAGACCGACTCGAACCCCGAGCTCTCGGCACGCGCCGCCAGCTCGAGCTCGTGCCGGTAGACGTCGGCATCGGAGAGGTCGTCGTCGACGTTCTGGAAGATGAGTGAGAGCCCGGTGTGCATGTCAATTACCTCTGTCGGTTCGGGAAATCAGTCCGGCTGATCGGCTGCGACGGCCCAGTTCGGGGCACGTCTCGCGAGGAACGCCCGGCGGCCCTCCGCCGCGTCGGGCCCGGCCAAGATGCGTGCGAGGACGGCGTCGTTGAGGCGCCACAGCGTCTCCTCGTCGGGGATCGACGCGCGGCCGGCCAGCTCGCGCGTCGCGCGCACCGCCGACGGCGACGCCTGCGCGATCGCCCGCACCGAGCGCATCGCCTCGTCCGCCAACCGCGCGGCCGGGACGACGCGCGCGATCAAGCCGATCGCCAGCGCCTCGGCGGCGTCCACGAGCCGCCCGGTCAGCAGCAGCTCCATCGCGCTCGCCGCGGGGATCCGCCGCGGCAGCCGCACGAGCCCGCCCGCGCCGGCGACGACGCCGATCGACGCCTCGGGGAAGCCGAAGCGCGCCGTGTCGGACGCGAGCGCGAAGTCACACGCGAGCGCCAGCTCCATGCCGCCGCCGACCGCGTCGCCGTTGATCGCGGCGACGAGCGGCTTCGTGCGCGGGTAGCGCACGACGCCGCCGAAGCCGCCGACGGGGTCGATCAGCTGACCGGGATCCTGCTCGGCGGCGCTCAGGTCGGAGCCGACGCAGAAGTGGCGGGTCCCCGCCGCGGTCAGCAGCCCGACGCGCAGCTCCGTCGTCTCCTCCAGCTCGCGCAGGGCGCGGGTCAGCCCGCTGGTGACCGCGCCGTCGATCGCGTTGCCCTTGGCGCGGCGGTCGATCGTGATCTCGAGGACGGCGCCATCGCGCCGGGTGCGTACGGGATGTGGTTCCAAGTCGTTTCCGGAGGGGGACACGAGGCGCTCGTCGGTCGCCCCGTCGGATGGATACTGTCGCGCCAGTATACCTTTGGACGGCAAAGGAATCCACTGGTCGATTCACACTGCTGCGACCGTCGGCCGGCACTCAACGAGCGCCGGCCGACGCTCGGCTCACCTCACTGGTCGACGCCCCACGCCTTGCGGTAGAGCGCCTGGTAGTCGTACGGCGGGACCCAGTCGTCGCCGCTCGGGAAGTCGTGCTCCTCGTCGAACAGCTTCACCCCGATGCCGGAGTTCACGTCGGGATCCTCCTCGTTGAGGATCCGGTTGAGGCTGTCGATCGCCGCGTAGCCCTCCCAGCCGTAGGAGAGGCCGTAGCCGTACTGCGCCTTGCCGTCGCGGATCAGCGCGATCCCCTCCGGCAGCCCCTCGCCGACGCTGACGAGCAGATCGCGGCGCGCGGTCTGAATCGCGCCTATCAGGCCGCCCTGCATGATCGCGCTGTAGGCCGGGATGACGGTGTTGACGTCGGCGTTCTTGAGCAGGAACGACTCCGCCTTGCCCTGCAGTCTCGTGCCGATGTCGCCGATCGGGAACAGCAGCAACTCGATGCTGCAGCCGCCGCACTCCTTCACCGCCGCCTCGACCGTTCTGCCGACGGCGACGCTCGCCGCGCTGGTGCTGTCGGTCGCGAAGCCGATGTGGGCCTCGCCGTCGAGCTTGTCGATCGCGTAGCGCGCCTGCGCGATCGAGACCTCGTCGACCCACTCCTGGAAGGAGCCGTCGCCGGCGTTGTATCTGATCGTGTAGGTGAACAGCGACGGGGCGGCCGAGTCGCTCTGGTCGCAGTCGCGCCCGTTGGAGTTGACGACGGGGATGCCGGCGTCTCTGGCCGCCTGCAGCGGCTCGCGGATGTACTCGCAGTCGACGTAGTAGGTGAAGATGCCGTCGACTCTCTGCGCGACCGCGTTCTGGATTCCCGGTCCGGTCGAGACCGGGTCGCCGTTGGCCGCGTCGATCAGCGTCGTTCTCCAGCCGAGAGCCTCGGCCGCCTCTCTGGCGGCGTTGATCTCGAGGCCGCAGCTCGGGATCACCGTCTGCCCGCAGGAGACAAGCGCGATGTGCTTGCCGGCCTGCGGTCTCGGCGATCTCTCCGGCGGCGGCAGGAACGTGCCCTTCTCGCTCAGGTATCTCTCGACGAGCGCCGCGTTCTCCTCCAGGTATGCCGCGTCGCCCCCGCCGGCGGACGTCGTCGCGGTGCTCGTCCCCGTGGTCTCGCTCCCCGATTCACTGCTGCCGCAGGCGGCGATGAACACCGCGAGCAGCAGGAGCGCCGTCACTGCAAGTGTGCGTCTCATGGACAGTCCTTCGACTCGTGATTGACCATACGACCGGCGCCGCGGCGGTCGGCCGCGGCGCCCGCATCGGAGCTGCGTCTACGACGTTTCGAGCTGCCGTCCGCGCTGGCGCGCGAAGACGTTGGCGAAGCCGACGCCGACCAGCAGCGCCAGGCCGCTGGCGAGCGCGCTGACGCTGGCCGCGGCGCCCGCGAGCGTCAGCCCGCTGTTGAGCGCCCCGAGGAACGCGATCGCGGCGATCAGCCCGCCGACGTTCCACTGCCCCGGGCGCACCGCGACCGCGCCGAGGAAGACCGCGGCGAACGCCGGGATCGTGAAGCCGGGCCCGACGGTCGGGTTGCCGGCGCCGCTGCGCGCCAGCAGGATCACGCCCGCGATCCCCGCCAGCACGCCGCTGACGATCAGCGCCAGCGCGGTCAGCCGCTCGACCCGCAGGCCGACGAGCTTGGCCGCCTGGCGGTTGGCGCCGGTCGCGTACAGGCTGCGGCCGAACGGCGTCATCCGCATCAGGTAGTGCACCACGGCGGCGACGATCGCGGCCAGCCAGAAGAGCGTCGGGATGCCGAGCACCTCGCCCGTGCCGAGCGTGTTGAAGGTGCGCGGCAGGCCGCTGACGATGCTGTTGCCGCCGGTCTCCAGGTCGACGACGCCGGCGATGATGATCGTCATCGCGAACGTCGCGATCACCGAGTTGATCTTGGTCGTCGTGATCAGCACGGCGACGACGGCGCCGACGACGGCGCCGGCCGCGATCCCGGCCAGCGCCGCGAGCGCGAACGAGCCCGAGCTGGCGCCGACCTGCGCCGCGTAGATCGAGGCCATGCCGGCCGCCGCGCCGGGCGTGAAGTTCCAGACGCCGGCGACCATCGGCACCAGCACGGCGAGCGCGACGACCATCAGCACCGCCTGGTCGACGAGCACGATCCGCAGGTTCGCCATCGTGAAGAAGGTGTCCGAGGAGGCCGGCAGCAGCGCGAAGAAGGCGATCACGGCGATCGTCAGCAGGATCAGGCCGTAGGCCTCGGCGAAGTCCAGCAGCCGGCGTCTGCGCGCCGGGGCGGGACGCGCCCCCTCGGGCGAGGACTCGACCGCGGGCGCGGTGCTCGACTGGACGCTCACGACACAACCTCCACGGAATGGATCCGGTCGATCAGGCGATCGACGGTGATCGGCGACTCACGCACTTCGTGGACGATCCGCCCGCGTCGCATCACCAGCACGCGATCGCAGGTGTCCGCCAGCTCCTCGAGCATCGACGAGGCGACGATCACGCCGGCCCCGTCGGCGGCGGCGCGCCGCACGACCGACCACAGCTCCTCGCGCGCGCCGACGTCGATCCCCTGCGTCGGCTCGTCGAGCAGCACGAGCCGGCGGCCCGGCCGGCTCAGCCAGCGGGCCATCACGACCTTCTGCTGGTTGCCGCCCGACAGCTGCGCGATCGGCTGCTCGGGCGAGGAGGCGCGCACGAGGAAGCGGCCGAACGCGGCGTGCACGTCGCGCCGCTCCTGCCGCCCGCGCACCCAGCCGCGGCGCCAGTATCTGCCGACTCCCCCGGCCGTCAGGTTCTCGGCGACGGTCAGCGAGTCGAAGACGCCGTAGGTGGCGCGGTCGCCGGGGACGAAGGCCATGCCGGCGACGATCGCGTCGCTGATCGAGCCCGGCTTGACCGCGCGCCCGTCGATCGCGACCGTCCCGCAGTCGCGCTGCTGGGCGCCGAACAGCAGCCGCAGCAGCGTCGAGGTGCCGGCGCCGGCGAGCCCGGTGAGCCCGACGATCTCCCCCTCCCCGACGGTCAGCGAGACGTCGCTGACGCTGCCGCCGCCGATCGCCTCGGCCGCCAGCACCGTCGCGCCGCCGCGCAGCCGCGCCGTGTCCGCGACGTGCGGGACGACGGGCCGGCCGGCGATCAGCTCGATCAGCTCGTCGTGGGTCAGCTCGGCGCGCGGCTTCGTCGCGGTGCGGCGGCCGTCGCGCAGCGCCGTGACGGTGTCGGCGACCTCCATCACCTCGTCGAGGCGGTGCGAGACGAACAGCACGGCCGTGCCGTCGCTGGCGTAGCGGCGCAGCGCCGCCAGCAGGATCTCGACCTCGGCCGGCGGCAGCGCCGCGGTCGGCTCGTCGAGCACCAGCACGTGGGCGCGGCTGTCGGCCTGGTCCTGCAGCGCGCGGGCGATCGTCAGCATCGCCTGGGCGGCCGGGCCGAGCGTGCGCAGCGGGGCGCCGGGGTCGGCGTCGATGTGGAACCGCTCCAGCACCGCCTCGACGCGGCGGCGCACGCGGCGCTCGCTGATCAGCTTGCCGGGCCCCGTCTCCCAGCCGCGCCCGATCGAGAGGTTCTCCGCGACCGTCAGCTCCGGGAAGGTGCTCTGCGCCTGGTGGACGAAGCGGAAGCCGGCGGCCTCGGCGAGCGCCGGCGTCGCCGAGCGCAGGTCGGTCGCGCCGCCCGGCGTCTCCAGCCGGCCGGCGTCGGCCGTGTGGACGCCGGCGAGGATCTTGATGAGCGTCGACTTGCCCGAGCCGTTGCCGCCGACCAGCGCGTGGATCTCCCCGGCGGCGATCTCCAGCTCGACGTCGTCGAGCGCGAGCGTGCCGGCGAAGCGCTTCGTGACGCCGCTGACGCGCGCTGCCGGGGCGGTGCTCATCGTCCGGCCCCGGCCAGCAGCTCGTCGGCGCAGCGCTCGCCGATCATCATCACGGTCATGCACGGGTTGACCGTCACGATCGCCGGCAGCACCGAGGCGTCGGCGACGCGCAGGCGGCCGACCCCGTTGACGCGCAGCCTGCTGTCGACGACGGCGAGCGGGTCGTCGTCGGCGCCGAGCTTGCAGGTGCCGGCCGGATGTCCGACCGTGGCGCCGGCCGTGCGCGCGTACTCCGACAGCGCCGCGCGCTCGACGACGTCGGGGCCCGGCGCCAGCTCGCGCTTGATGAAGCGCGCCAGCTCCGGCTGGGCCGCGACCTCGCGCGCCACGCGGAACCCTTCGAGCATGATCCGCTCGTCGTAGCCGTCCGGGTCGCTGAAGTAGCCGGTGTCGATCACGAGCTGCGCGGTCGGGTCGGCCGAGCGCAGCCTGACGCTGCCCTCGCTGCGGGCGCGCGTGACGTTGGGATGCATCGCGAGCATCGCCTCGGAGGTCGGATAGCCGCGCGCGCTCGTGTACGGCGAGTAGCCGTCGGTGTCGAAGTGGATCATCACCTCGGGGTACTCCGAGCCGCCCTCGACGCAGGCGAACAGCGCCGACTCCCAGTGCGTGAACGTCAGCTCGTTGCTGACCGCCTCGGTCGCCTCGAACAGCAGCAGGCCGTCGGGGTGGTCGACGAGGTGCTTGCCGACGCCGGGCAGGTCGACGACGGGGTCGACGCCGGCCGCGCTCAGCTCGCCGGCCGGGCCGATGCCGGACAGCAGCAGCGTCTTCGCCGAGCCGAAGGTGCCGCCGCAGAGGACGACCTCCTCGCGGGCGAAGATCCGCCCCAGCGTCGTGTCGATCCCGATCGCCTCGCCGCGGTCGTCGAGCACCACGCGCAGGACCGTCTCGTCGGTCACGACGCGCAGGCCCTTCGAGCGCTCGGCGAGCGGGAAGAGGTAGGCGGCGGCGCTCGACTCGCGCAGCTCGCCGCGGCGGTTCTGTTTCAGCGTGCCGACGCCCTCGCGCACGTTCGGCGCGCCGAAGTCGACCAGCGGCAGGCCGGTGCTCTGCGCCGCCGCGAGGAAGCCGTCGACCCACGGATGCCCGGGGTGGGGATCCTCCAGGTTGACCATCGAGAAGACGCGCTCGAAGTAGGGCGCGCACTCCTCCGTCGACCACCCCTGCAGCCCGCCGCGCGCCCACTCCTCGAAGTCCCAGTCGGGCGCTCTGAAGGCGATGCACGAGTTGTGCGCGCTGCAGCCGCCGAGCACCTTCGCCTGCGCGTATCTCATGAGGTCGTTGCCGCGCGAGCCGGGCTCGGTGCGGTAGTCGAAGTCCAGCTCGGTCCCGAGCATCTCGACGTAGCGCCGCAGGACGGTGACGCGGCCGTCCGCGTCGCCGACCGGGCCGGCCTCGACCAGGATCACCTCAGCGCCGGCGTCCGAGAGCCGCCGGGCCAGGATCGAGCCCGCCGTCCCGCCGCCGGCGATGATGTAGTCCGCTGACCGAATCAATGTGCTTGCCTCTCTGAAAGAACCGGATGACGATGCGTCGGGGGGGCGCCGCTAGCCGGCGAGCAGAAGGACCTTCGTCTCGAGGTACGCCAGGACACCTTCGGGACCGCCTTCGCGGCCGAGACCCGACTGCTTGTAGCCGCCGAACGGCTGCACGCTGCAGATGTCCCAGGTGTTGACCCCGACCTGACCGGTGCGGATCCGGCGGGCGATCTGCTCGGCCGCCTCCGGATCGCTGGAGAAGACCGCGCCCGAGAGCCCGTACGGCGAGTCGTTGGCGATCGCGACGGCCTCGTCGACGTCGTCGAACGGGATCACGACCAGGAACGGTCCGAAGACCTCCTCCTGCGCGATCCGCATGCTGTTGTCGACGTCGGCGAAGACCGTCGCCTCGACGAACCAGCCGTGGTCGAGGCCCTCCGGCCGTCCGCCGCCGATCACCAGGCGCGCGCCCTCCTCGCGGCCGAGCGCGACGTACTGCTCGATCCGCTCGCGCTGCCGCTCGGCGACGACCGGGCCGAGCATCGTCTGCGGGTCGTTGGGGTCGCCGACCTTCCACTGCGCGATCGCGCCTCTGAGCCCCTCGATCAGCTCCTCCTGCCGCGCGCGCGGGACGAGGATCCGCGTCAGCGCCGCGCAGACCTGGCCGTTGTGGCCGATGCCGGCGGCGACGAGCGTCGGCAGCACCTCTTCGAGCGGGATGTCATCCGCGATGATCGCCGCCGACTTGCCGCCCAGCTCGAGCGTGACCGGGCGCACCCGCTCGCCGCAGAGTGCGCCGATGCGGCGGCCGGTCTCGGTGCTGCCGGTGAAGGCGACCTTGTCGACGCCGGGGTGCGTGACGAGGTATTCGGCCGCCTCCCGCCCCGCCGGCAGCACGCTGATCACGCCGGGCGGGAAGTCAGCGGCCGCGAGCGCGTCGGCGAACAGCATCAGGCTCGTGAGGCCCTCCTCGGCCGGCTTCAGCACGACCGTGCAGCCGGCGGCCAGCGCCGGCGCGACCTTCAGCGCGGCGCCCGCGACCGGCCCGTTCCAGGGGATGATCGCCGCGACGACGCCGATCGGCTCGCGCACGACGCGCGTGCGGCGTCTGCCGTCCCAGCCGCGCTCCTCCTCGAACGGCACGCGCTCGTGGATCGTGACGGCGTCCTCGAGGATCGGCATCGCGAGCTGCTGACCCCACAGCGAGATCGCGGCCGGCGCGCCGACGTCGGCGGTGAAGGCGGCGGCCATCTGCTCCAGGCGCTTCTCCGTCTCGTCGCGCAGTCTCGCGAGGTACCGCGCACGCTCGGCCGGCGAGAGCCGCGGCCACGGCCCGTCGTCGAAGGCCGCGCGCGCCGCGGCGACGGCCGCGTCGACGTCGGGCGTCTGCGCCGCGGCGACGCGCGCGATGACCTGCTCGGTCAGCGGCGAGATCACGTCGATCTTGGCGTCGCTGGAGGGCTCGACCCACTCGCCTCCGATCAGCAGACGGTCGAACGTCGTCACGCTGTCCTGCGTCGTCTCAGAAGCCACGTTGCCCTCTCCTTGCTGCTCGGTTGCGTTGCCTGACTGCGTCACGCCGCTCACGAGGGGCTCCCGAGCGCGACCGAGACGTTGCGGGCGATCGTGTGGTCCTCGAGCGCGTAGATCGAGGCGTCGCGGCCGCCGCCGGAGTCGCCCAGCCCGCCCCACGGCAGCTCCAGCGAGGCGACCATGTGCGTGTTGATCCAGGTCGTCCCGCAGCGCAGCGTGCGCGCCAGCCGCAGCCCGCGCGCGACGTCGGCGCTCCAGATCGATCCGCTGAGCCCGTAGGGCGTCCCGTTGGCGAGCGCGATCGCCTCGTCCTCGTCGCCGAACTGCTGCAGCGTGATCACCGGCCCGAACGTCTCCTGCTGCACGATCGGATCGGACTGCTCGACGTCCCAGACGAGCGTCGGCGCGACGTAGAAGCCCTCGTCGGGCAGCGCGCGGCGCGTGCCGGCCGTGCTCGCGCCCGCGCGCACCGCGCCGCCGACGAGGTCGGCGAGCCGCGTGCGCTGCGCGGCGGAGACGACCGGTCCGACCTCGACCTCTTCGTCGTCCGGCGCGCCGACCGCGACCGACTCGATCATCTCCGCGAGCGCGTCGCGCACGGTCGCGGCCGCGTCGCGGTGGACGAGCACGCGGGCCGCCGCGCCGCACTCCTGCCCGGAGTTCCAGAAGGAGGCGAGCCGCAGCGTCTGCGCGAGCGCGTCGACGTCGGCGTCGGGGAAGACGACGACGGGCGCGTTGCCGCCCAGCTCCAGGTGCAGGCGCTTCATCGTCGGCGCCGCGGCGGCGGCGATCAGCCGCCCGGCGCGCGGGCTGCCGGTCATGCTGATCATCGCGACGCCGGGGTGCGCGGCGAGCCGCGCGCCGGCGGTCGCGCCGTCGCCGACGACGACGTTCAGCACGCCGGGCGGGAGCACGTCCTCTGCCAGCTCGCAGAGCCGCAGCAGGCTCAGCGGCGTCAGCTCCGACGGCTTGACGACGACCGTGTTGCCGGCCGCCAGCGCCGGCGCGAACTTCGCCGCCGCGGTCGACAGCGGGTAGTTCCACGGCACGATGCAGCCGACGACGCCGACCGGGTCGCGGCGCACCATCGTCGTCACGTCGCGCGTGTACTCGCCGGCCGCCACGCCCTCCATCACGCGCGCGGCGCCGGCGAAGAAGCGCAGCACGTCGACGGTCAGCGCCGGCTCCAGCGCGGCCACCTGACCTGGCTTGCCGACGTTGCGCTGCTCGATCGCGGCCAGCTCGTCGTCGTTCTGCTCGACGACCGCGGCGAGCCGCAGCAGCGCGTCGGCGCGCTCGGCCGGGGTGCACTCGGCCCAGCCACGCCCGGCCGCGACGGCCGCCCGCACGGCGTCGTCGACGTCGCCGGTCGAGGCGTCGCGCGCCTGCGCGATCGTCGCGCCCGAGGCCGGGTCGACGATCGCGCGCAGCCGCTCGCCGGCCGGCGCGCGGAAGGCGCCGCCGATCAGGTTGCGCACGTGCACGGGGTCGCTCACGGCCACGCCGGGACGTCCTTCACGACGCCGAGGTCGGCGTCGTTGAGCGTGTCGCCGAACTCGTCGATCCGCACGACCTCGCCGTCGCGCCAGGTCGAGATCAGGACGACCTCGTTGCGGTAGTCGGCGCCGTCTGCCGTCCGCGCCCTCACGCGCACCTTGACGAGCGCGCTGTCGCCGTCGGCCAGCGCGAGCGCGACCTCGCGCTCGACGCTGCCGGCCTGCAGCGCACCTCCGCCGGGCGTCAGCGCGAGCGCCGCGGCCGTCTGCGCGCGGCCCGCGTGCGGCCCGGCGCCGAGGCTCTCCGGCGGGTGGTGGACGACGTCCTGCGCCAGCAGGGCGGCGATCGCCGCCGCGTCGCCGGCGACGTAGGCCAGGGTGAGGCGGTCGGTCAGCTCTCGGGTCTGCTCTGTGCTCATCGCGCGGCGCTCTCTCTCGCGTCGTTTCAGCTCGTCGGCGAGCCGGTCTCGCCGACTCTGGTGAGGTTCATCTGGGCGTAGCGCAGCGTGTCGGGGTACTCCTCGACGCGGTGGATCCGCCCGTCGCGCCAGTGGAAGACCCACACGTAGTGGTTGTCGTAGCGCCCGCCGGCCTTGAACTCCCCCGTCATGTGGATCCGCTGCACGGAGACGTCACCGTCGACCAGCGTCTGCTGCACCTCGCGTCTGATCGTCTCGGCGTGCATGAAGGCGTGGACGGCGGTGCCGCTGAGGCCGAGGGCGACGCCGTCGGGGTCGCTCGCCTGCAGCGACGGCCGGTCGGTCTCGCCGAGGCTCGGCGGCACGACGAGCACCACGTCGTCGGTCAGGAGCGGCAGGATCGCCGCGGCGTCGCCGGCGGCTCGCGCCTGCGCGAGCCGCTCGGTCAGGGCGCGGGTCTGATCGGTCGTCATGTCGTTCCTCTCAGGTCTTGGCGAGCTTCGCAATGCCGCTCTGGACGATCCGCAACGTGTCGGGGTGCTCCTCGACGCGCGCGACGAGCCCGTCGCGCCACACGTAGATGCAGACGTACTCGTTGTCGTAGTCGGCCTCCTCGACGGTCCGCCCCGACAGCCGGCTCTTGACGACCGAGAGGTCGCCGTCGACGATCGTCCGCAACACCTCGCGGACGATCGTCTCGGCCTGCAGGTAGGTCTTGGCGACCGCGCCGCCGAGCACCGTCGCGACGGCGTCGCGACCGCGGACGGCGGCGATGCCGAGGCTGGCCGGCGTCTCCAGCACGACGTCCTCGGCGAGCAGCCGCGCGATCGCGTCGGCGTCGCCGGCCTCGCGCGCGGCCGTCAGGCGCGCGGTGCCGCTGCGGGTGCGCTCGTCACTCATGCGCTCCACGTCTCCCGGAAGAAGCGGACCCAGTTGCCGCCCAGCACCTTGCGCGCGACCTCGTCGGCGAGGCCGGCGTCGCGCAGCAGCCGCGGCAGCGACGACCACTCCGCCATCGTCTCGAAGCCGCGCGGCCAGTTGTTGGCGACGGTCATCTCTCGCTGCGGGAAGTCCCTGTGGAACGCCTGCAGGTAGGCGCCGAACCCGCCCGGCTTGTCGATCATCGCCGTCGTCGGCGGCCCGCCCCGCCACCAGCCCGGTCCGGGATCGTCGTCGGAGTCCTGCGAGAGCATGTGGTCGGTGCCGATCCCGACGGCGTCCTCCCCCAGCAGCTCGACCATGCTCACGACGTGGTCGACGACGTCCTGCATCGTCGGGAAGTGGTTCGGGTCGCCGTTCCAGATGCCCGCGCCGAGCGCGAGCACACCGACGACCCCGCCCGCGTCCGCGATCTCTCTCAGGACGTGGTCGGACTTGTTGCGCGGCGCGTCGTAGACGGCGCGGCGGTTGACGTGCGTCGCGGCGACGGGGACCGTCGAGGCCTCGATGATGTCGAGCGTCGAGCGCTCCCCGACGTGCGAGACGTCGATGCTGATGCCGACCTCGTTGAGCGCGGCGACGAGCTGGCGCCCGGCGCGCGAGAGGCCGGCGTCGCGCGCCTCCATGTAGCCGTCGGCGTACGCGTTGGCGTAGTTGTAGACCGGCTGCACGACGCGAATGCCCAGCTCGCGCAGCAGCTCCGGCAGGCGCGCGTCCCACTCGACCCCGGTCAGGTCCTGCAGGCCGAGGATGACGCCGACCCTGTCGTCGGCGCCGAGCAGGTCGAGCTGCGCCGGCCCGTCGACGTGGAACATGTGCGCGGCCGACTCGCGCAGCCGGCGCTTGACGTCCATCGTGTCGTGCGTGATCGCCTGCAGCGCGCTCGTATGACCCATCCAGCCCGCGCTGAGGTCCCACACCACGGTCGTCGAGACGTGCACGGCGGAGAGCCCGCTGACGGCCAGGTCGTCGGTCCAGCCGCGGAAGTCCAGGCCGAGCGCGTCGATGCACACGTCTCTCGCAACGGCTTCGGGCATGCGTCCTTCTCGTTCGTTCACTGAATTCACCTCACCGGGCGGGCTGTGGCGTCGCGCTCGGGTTGTGCGCCACGAGCACCTCGCGCTCGCGCCGGTCGAGCAGCCTCTTGCAGACCGACCCGATCCGCGCGGAGTCGTCGCTGCCGGCGATGAACATCTCGGCGCCGCGTGCGCCGACCACGATCGTCGTCGCGCCGAACTCGGCCGCCGCGGCGAGCAGCTCGTCGGCCGGGTCGCCGTCGCGCGCCGAGCGCGTCGTCGTCGTGGCGCCGGCGTCCGCGAGCAGTCTCTGCGTCCGCTCCAGCGCCTTCTGCTGCGCCCGTCGCTCCGAGGCGAAGCCCCCGGTGACCGTGACGGCGACGAGCAGGTAGCGGGCGCCGGAGCCGAACACCGCCGCTGCGCGCAGCGCGGCCAGCCGCGCGTTCAACGACCCGTCGACGCCGATGACGACCCGCGCCTCGGACGTGCCGGACGGCGTCTCCGCGCTCATCGCGACGCGGGCTGCGGGAGGTCGGCCTGCGTGCCGCGGAGGCCCGGCAGCACCTTGTCGCGGAACAGCTCGAGGCTGCCCATCACGGAGTCGAAGCCGGGGTCGTGGTAGAAGAGGTCGAGGCTGACGCCGTTGTAGCCGAGCTGCTCGCGCAGCTGGATTCCTTCGAGCACCTCCTCGGGCGTCCCGATCAGGACGCTCTCCTCGATGTCCTCGACGCTGAGCGTGACCTCGTCGCCGCCGCCCTGGTTGACCATCTTGCCGTCGATGAATCTCGGCGCTCCGACCAGCAGGCCGCGCATCTGCGCCACCTGCTTCTCGACGATCCGCTCCTTGATGCGGAGGATCTCGCCCTCGTCCTCGGAGACGAAGACCTGCGTCAGCACGTCGACTCTGGGGCGCTCGACGGTGTCGGGCAGCTCGTCGGCCGCCTCGTGGAACCACTGCGCCTGCTTGCGCAGCAGCTCGACCGGCTCGCGCAGCGAGGTCGTGACGACGTTGAAGCCGTGGCTCGCCGCCCAGCGGATGCTGTCGCGCGAGGTGCTGCCGAGCCAGATCGGGATGCGGCGCTCCTTGTAGGTGCGCGGCATGATCGTGGTCGCCTCGGGCACCTTGTAGAACTCGCCGTCGGCGGTGACGTCGCGCTCGCCGAACAGCCGCTCGAGGAACAGGACGCCTTCCTGGAAGCGGTCGCGGCTGCGGGCCATCGTCCCGCCGAGCCGCCGCGCCTCGTAGTCGATCGACCCGCGCGAGAGGCCGATCTCGACGCGGCCCTCGGTCAGGTTGTCGGCGAGCGCGGCCTCGCCGGCGAAGCGCAGGAGGTTGTCGTGCAGGACGATCGGGGCGACCGTCGTGCGCACCTTGACGTTCTCGATCTGGGCCGCGAGGTGGGCCGCCATCACGAACGGGCCCGGCACGTTGAGCATGTCAACGAAGTGGTGCTCGGGGATGTCGAACGTCGACACCCCCAATTCAGCGGCAGCGAACTTCGCCAGCTCGACGTTCTGCCGATACACCTCGTGGTGCTCGGCGCCGGGAGTCGAGCCCAGGTTGCAGGGAACGTAGAAGTTCAACGCGATCATCTGTGAATCAACCCTCGATTGTCGCTCTAGACAGCGAGTACGGACATGGGTGGCGTACTCGTTCGGGGGACGAGTCACGCGCTCGGCAGCAGCACCTCTCCAAAGTGATACTGTCTCGCCAGTATACCTCTGCGCTGAAGGGTGTCAAGCGATTTTCACCGTGAGATCGCCCGTCACCCGCGCGGTCACCTCGGCGCTCGCAGAGGTGACTGGCGGCGTCACCTCGGCGCTCGCAGAGGTGACTGGTGGCGTCAGGCCGCGCCTGGGCCGCGCTCAGCGCGCGGCCGTCTCACGCAGGCGCAGCGCCTTCTTCTCGACCTTTCCGACGGAGGTGTGCGGCAGCTCCGCGGGGAACTCGACGACCGTCGGCACCTTGAACGCCGCCAGCCGCTCGCGACAGTGGTCGGTGACCTCCTCGACCGTGAGCTGCGCCCCCGGTACCGTCACCACGAAGGCCTTGACGGCCTCGTCGCGGATCGCGTCGGGCACGCCGATCACCGCCACCTCGGCGATCGCCGGGTGCGCCATCAGGACCCCCTCCACCTCGGCGGCCGAGACGTTCTCGCCCGAGCGCTTGATCATGTCCTTCACGCGGTCGACGTAGAAGAGGTAGCCGTCGGCGTCGAGGCGGCCGAGGTCGCCGGTGTGCAGCCAGCCGTCGCGGATCGCCGCGTCGGTCGCCTCCTGGTTCTTGTAGTACCCCTGCATCAGCGTGAAGCCGGGGCGGCCGAAGACGGTGATCTCGCCGACCTCGCCGACCGGCACCGGCTCGCCGTCCTCGCCGACGATGCGGACCAGCCGCTCGACCGCCGGACGCCCGACCGACGGCCAGCGCCGGTCGCCGAAGACGGGCGTCACCGAGACGACGGTCATCGCCTCCGTCAGGCCGTAGGCGTTCATCAGCTCGACGCCGAAGCGCTGCTCGAAGGCGGCCTTCTCGGCGTCGGTCACGTTGAGCGCGTAGAAGACGCGGCGCAGCTCGTGCTCGGCGTCGTCGGGCCGCTCCGGCTGCGCCAGCAGGGTCCGCACGATCGCCGAGCTCATCGAGGTCTGCGTCGCGCGGTGGCGGCGGAGCTGGTCGATGAAGCGCGATGCGCTGTAGGTCTGCAGGAAGGTCGCGGTCGCGCCGAGCGTGAGCGTGCTCAGCAGCGTGATCGTCTGCGCGTTGACGTGGAAGAACGGCAGGCACGTCAGCAGCCGATCGGAGGGGTCCAGCCCCTGGATCATCCACTCGCGCTCGCCCGCGTGCAGGCAGTTGGCGTGTGTCAGCACGACCGCCTTCGGCGCGGCGGTCGTGCCCGAGGTGAAGAGCATCTGGATCGGCGCGTCGGGCGCCAGCCGCACCTGCGGCGCGCGGCCGTCGTGCAGCGGCACGTCCTCGAAGCGGACGACGCCGGGCGGCGGCGCCGCGGCGCCGAGCACGACGAGCGTCCGGACCGCCGGCAGCTCGGGCAGCAGCTCCATGTACAGCTCGAGGAACTCGGCTTCCGTGATCACCATCTCGGCGTCGGAGTACGAGGTGACGTAGTGCGTCTCGCGCGCGGTGTTCTGCGTGATCGTCAGCACCGTGACGGCGCCGAGCCGGGCGAGCGCGAACCAGCTCATCAGCAGCTCGGGCCGGTTGCGCATCCGCAGCGCGACCTTCATCCCCTCGCGCACACCGCGACTGGCGAGGCCGGCGGCGAGCGCCTCGACCTCGCGCTGCCAGCGGGCGTAGGTGAAGCGCACGACCGCGCCATCGGCGTCCTCGAAGACGAGGAAGTCCTTGTCACCGTGACTGTCCGCGCGCTCGCGCAGGAGGTCGTTGACGGTGCGCAGGCCGACCTGGTCGACCACGCTCAGGTTCGTCATCCAATCACCTCGTGTCGAGTGCTCGCTCGTGCAGACATACCCTCTCCTCCGTCATGGGTAGACTGGCGCGTCAGTTTAGCAGCGGCGTCCAGGCTGAACAGAGCCCTGGCAGGTCCCCGGCAAGCGCCGTCGCGCCAGCCTCGTTCAGGGGGTGAAGACGATCTTCCCGAAGAGGTCGCCGGAGGCCATCGCCTCGAAGCCGGCGCGCGCCTCGGCCAGCGGCAGCACCCGGTCGACGACCGGCCGCACGCCGGTGTCCTCCAAGAGCCGCAGCAGCTGGACCAGCTCGTCGCGCGTGCCGACCTTGCTCCCGAGCACGTTGAGCTGGAGGAAGAACAGGCGCGCCAGCTCGGCCGGAGGATCGAAGCCGCTGGTCGCGCCGGCGACGACGAGCGTCCCGCCCGGCCGCAGCGACCGCAGCGAGTGGCCCCAGGTCGCCTCGCCGACCGTCTCCAGCACCACGTCCACGCGCTCGGGCAGCCGCGCGCCGGTCGCGAACGCCTGGTCGGCGCGCTGCTCCAGCGCCCGCGCGCGCTTGGACTCGTCTCGCGAGGTCACCCAGATCCGCAGGCCGGTCACGCGCCCAAGCGCGATCGCCGCCGTCGCCACGCCGCCGCCGGCGCCCTGCACGAGCACCGTCTGGCCGGGCTGCGCGCGTGCCTTCACGAACAGCATCCGGTACGCGGTCAGCCACGCGGAGGGCAGGCAGGCGGCCTCTTCGAACGACAGCCCGGCCGGCTTCGGCACGAGGTTTCGCCGCGGCACCATCACCCGCTCGGCCATCGCGCCCTGGTGCAGGTCCGACAGCAGCGTCCCCTCGGGGTCGAGCGTCTCGTCGCCGCGCCACTCGTCGCGGCTGATGACCGGGTGCACGATCACTTCGTTGCCGTCCTCGTCGACGCCCGCGGCGTCGGTCCCGAGGATCATCGGCAGCTGGTCCTCGCGCAGGCCCGGCCCGCGCAGCGCCCACAGGTCGTGGTGGTTGAGCGCCGCCGCCCGCACCCTCACGACCGCCCAGCCCTGCGGCGGGTCGGGATCAGGGCGCTCGCCGACGCCGAGGCCCGAGAGCGGGTCCTCCGCCGAGATCGATCTGACGTACACGGCGATCATCGGGTCATCTCGCTCCGGTCTCGCGCAGCAGGAACTTCTGGACCTTGCCGGTCGCGGTGCGCGGCAGCTCGCGGCGCTGCTCGAAGAGCGTCGGGCACTTGAAGCCGGCGAGGTGCTCACGACAGTGGTCGATCAGCTGCTGCTCGTCGAGGCTGACGCCGTCGCGCAGCACGACGACGGCCTTCGGCGTCTCCCCCCAGCGCTCGTGCGGGACGCCGATGATCGCGGCATCGACGACGTCGGGGTGCTGGTAGAGGACGGCCTCGACCTCGAGCGAGGAGACGTTCTCCCCGCCCGTCACGATCACGTCCTTCTTGCGGTCGGTGATCCGCAGCACGCCGTCCTCCAGCGTCCCGCCGTCGCCGGTGTGGAACCAGCCGTCGGCGCGCACGGCCTGCCGGTACAGCTCGGGCTTGTTCCAGTAGCCATCCATCGTCTTGGCGGTGCGCGCGAGGATCTCGCCGTGCTCGTCGGCTCTGAGCTGGACCCCGACGAGCGGGGCGCCCGCGGCGGCCAGGCGGCGCGCGCGCTCGGACGGCGAGAGACCCTCGGAGCGCAGGATGCGGTTGGTCGTCAGCACAGGGGCCGTCTCGGTGAGGCCGTAGGCCTGGATCATCTCCCAGCCGGTCGTGCGCTCGAACTGCTCGATGATCGCGGCGGGAGTCGGCGCGCCGCCCGAGACCATCCGGGCGACGCCGTCGCCCGGCACCGCCGCGCCGGCGTCGCGCAATGCCGCCGCGGCCTGCTCGATCGTGGCCGCGACGGGCGCCGCGCCGCACAGCAGCGTGATCCCGTGCGCGGCGACGCGGCGCAGGATCTCGGGCCCGCGGACCTCGCGCTGGATCGCCTGCGGCACGCCGAGCGCGGCGCAGGCGAGCGGCAGGCCCCAGCCGTTGACGTGGAACGTCGGCAGCGTGTGCAGGTAGCGGTCGCCCTCGGTCAGCCCGAAGCCCCAGCCGACGGTGGCGGCGTTGAGCCAGTGGCTGCGGTGCGACAGGACGACGCCCTTGGGCGCCGCCGTCGTGCCTGAGGTGTAGTTGATCGTCGCCGGCGCCTCCTCGGCGACGGCGGGCCATTCGCGCGGCGCGGCGGCGGGCGCGAACAGCGCCGCGTCCTGCTCGCCGTCCAGCACGATCCGCCGCGGCGCGGTGACCGACGCGAAGCGCTCGTCGAGCTCCGGGTCGACGAGCAGCAGCGACACGCCCGCGTCGTCGACGATGTACTGCGCCTCCGCGGCCGTCAGGCGGAAGTTGACGGGCACGAGGATGCGGCCGCTGCCGGTCGTCGCGTACAGCGCGATCAGCAGCTTCGCCGCGTTGGGCGAGACGATCGCCACGCGCTCGCCCGGCGCGACGCCCAGCTCGTCCAACGCGGAGACCATGCCGTCGCAGCGAGCCAGCAGCTCGCCGTAGGTGAGTTCGCCGAGGCCGCCCGGGACGCCGGGCTCGTCCACGACCGCGAGCCGGGCGGCATGGACGGCACGGGCGCGGTGGCAGAAGTCGGCGGTGGTCAGTGGCACGTTCATAAGGCTCTTGGCGCGCCAGTATACATATGGGCCATTCGCTTGTCACCGCTTTCAATCACGCCAATTGAGTTCCCCGTACGACACGCGGCTATCTGATCCAGTGGTAATGTGGCGCAACCGTGCCTGCGCCCACTTCCGAGTCCGCTCGAAGACGACACCAGGACATCCTCGCCGCTGCCACGGACCTCTTCGGGCGCAAGGGATGGCCCGTGACGACGACCGACGAGGTCGCCGCACAGGCCGGTGTCACCAAGCGGACCCTCTACAAGTACTTCGGCAGCAAGCAGGCGCTGCTCTACGAGGTCGGTAAGTCGATCACCGACATCAGCCGCGCCCGCGCGCAGACGCTCGCGACGCTGGAGGGCTCGCCCGGCGACCGCATGCGGACGGTCATCGTCAGCTACATCGACCTCGTCTCCGCCTGGCAGGTCCGCTACGCGGTCTTCCTCGAGGAGATGAAGCACCTCGACGACGCGCAGCTGGCCCACGTGCGCGAGATCGGCACGGAGTGGGTCGCGCTCGTGCGCGGCATCATCGAGGACGGCCAGAGGTCGGGCGACTTCGACAGAGGCCACGACGCGACGGTCGCCGCCTTCACGATCCTCGAGCTGCTCAACGGCATGACCTACTGGGTGCGGGGCGACGGCGCCTGGTCCCAGGCGCAGCTCGCCGACCACACGACCAGACTCGTCTTCGCCGGTCTAGCGGTCGATCAGGCCGCGTAACAGCAGCCCGGTCACCTGACCGATGACCTCGTCCCGGCTGAGGCGGCCGCGCGGGCGGTACCAGCGGTACATCGTCGCCAGCGCGTAGAGGATGCTGACCGCCGCGATGCCGCTGTCGACGTTGCGCCGAGGCGCCTCGGCGAGCGCGTCCTCGATCGCCTCGGCCAGCAGCAGGCGCACGGCGTCGGAACGACGCTCGGCCTTTCTGCGCGCCTTCGGCTCGAGGTACTTGAGGTCCTCCAGCGACGTCGCGAAGTCGCTCGGACGGCTGAGCGCGTAGTCGACGAAGGCGGCCAGCATCCGCTCGACGCGCTCGGCGGCCGTGCCGCCCGCGTTGCGCGCCTCCGTCAGACGGCGCACCAGCTCCTCGGTCATCCGCCGCTGGATCGCCTCGAGGATCGCCTGCTTGTTCTCGAAGTGGTAGTAGACGGTCCCGCGCAGCTCGCCGACGGCGTCGGCGATCTCCTCCGTCGTCGTGCCCGCGTAGCTCTTGCGCGCGAACAACTCGGCGGCCTCGTCCAGCACGCGCTCGCGCAGCGCGACGGACACGGCGGTGGGCGTGGAGGCCTGCGGACCGGTGCGTGAAGCCACGACCGTACTGTACCGGGACCCGGGTACTGGCGGGCCAGTCCCTACCGCGGCGAGTCGCGCCGCGCGAGCAGGCGCTGAACCCGCCGTTATCGGCAGCCGCACAGCCCCGCTTGATGCCGGTGTCACAGCATCGGCGAAACGACGTCACCGCCCCGCGCGACCGCCCGCCGCCTGCCACACTCACCCACTCGATGGGAGGACGACCTGACCATGGAGGGTCAGTCGCCGGCGGCATGCGGGGTCACGCGTCAGTCGGCGTGCTCGCTGCGCTGACGCTGACGCTGGCACTGCTGTTCGCGCCGGCCGCTCACGCGGCCGTGACGGGCTCGGTCCCGTTCACGAACGACGGCAGCTGCACCTACCGGTATTGGACGGTCCCGGCCGATGTGACGCTGGTGACCGCGACGGTCGTCGGCGGCGCCGGCGGCCACAGCAAGCACACCGGGCACGGCGGGCTCGGCGCCTCCGTCGTCGCGGACCTCGCGGTCAGCCCCGGGGACCAGCTCGCGATCAACGTCGGCGTGTGGGGCAACGGCGGCGGCTGCGGCATCGCGCACGGCGGCTCCAGCGGCGACGCCAGCTCCGGCACCGGCCGCGACGGCCACGACGGCGGCAGCGGCTCGATCCTCTCCAGCTACAACGCCCGCACCGGCGCGATCACGCAGCTGATCGTCGCGGGCGGCGGGGGCGGCGGCGGCGGCAACGGCCAGCACGGCGGCGGGCCCGGCGCGGACGGCGGCAGATCCCTGCTTCCCGGCACCTCCGGCACCGGCGCCTTCGCCGGCAGCGGCGGCGGCTCCGGCGGCTGCAGCGGCTGCCGCGTCGGGCCCAACGGCACTTCCGGCGGCGACTCGATAAGCCCCTCGGGCGCGGGCGGCGGCGGGGGCGGCGGCTACCCCTACTCCGGCGCGGGCGGCAATGGCGCCCACCTCGGCGGCGGCGGTGGCGGCGGCGCCGGCGAGTCCTATACCGCGCCCGGCGTGACGGTCGACAGCATCGGCGCCAGCGACCGCGCCTGCGCGTGGCCCGACGGCGCCTCCGCCGATTGCGACGGCCGGGTGACGCTCGAGTGGGACAACCGGCCGACCGACATCGCCGTCAACGCCGGGGACGGGCAGCAGGTCACGGCCGGCAGCAGCTTCCCGCTGCCGCTGACCGCCATCGTCACGAACGCCGAGAACCAGCCGGTCGACGGCGTCTCCGTCACCTTCACGCTGCCGAACTCGAGCGCGGGCGCGACCTTCACGAGCGGCCCGGCGACGACCGCGACCGTCCTCACCGGCCCGGACGGCCACGCCGTCTCACCGATGCTGGAGGCGAACGGCACCGCCGGCCCGTGGCGCGCGACCGCCTCCGCCCCCGAGATCGGCTCCACCGCCTTCACGCTCACCAACACCGCCGCTCCGACCGTCACCCACCTCACCACCGCGACCCCGACCTCCGTCGCCGGTGAGCCGGTCACGTTCAGCGCCAAGGTCGCGACCGCGACCGCCCCGTACGCCAACTGGACGGGCACCGTGCAGTTCATCCTCGACGGAGCACCCGTCGGCGCCCCGGTGCCGGTCGGCGACGACGGCGACAGCGCCACCTTCTCGACCCGCTTCGGCGTCGACGGCTCGAGCGTCGGCACCCACACCGTCGAGGCGGTCTACGCCGGCGACGGCAACCACGTCGGCAGCAGATCGAACGTCGTCACCCAGACGGTCGTCCCGGCGGCCACCGCCACCACGATCACGCCATCGCCGCGCGTCTCCGACACCGGCGAGGCCGTCACGCTGACCGCCCAGGTGCGGGCAGAGACCGCCGCCGCCGGCGCGATCCCGGCGGGGACCGTCGACTTCTACGTCTCCCCCTCGCCCGGCGCGCCAGCGGTCCTGCTGCGTCAGGACGTCGAACTGGACGCGGGCGGCCGCGCCGTCTTCGTCACGCCCGCGCTTGGCGCCCCGGGCGCATACGACGTCCGCGTCGAGTTCTCCGGCGGGCCCAGCTTCGCGGCGAGCACGGGAACGGCGACGCAGAACGTCGGCCCGGCCGCGACCGCCACGCTCGTCACCAGCAGCGTGAACCCGTCCGTCTCGGGCGAGCCGTTCCTGCTGACCGCGACCGTCGGCCGCGCGGGCGACGCCGGCGCCGCACCGGTCGGGAACGTGACCTTCTCCGCCGGCGGCAGAGCGCTGTGCCCGGCGACCCCGGTCCACGAGGACGACGATCCCGGCGATGGCGACGGCGTCGCGACCTGCCTCGTCGCGGGCGGTCTGGAGGCGCGGCCGAACCTCATCACCGTTGCCTTCACCGACCCCGATCCGGCCGGCGGCTACGACCCGAGCCAGGGCTCGCTGACCCAGCAGATCGTCGCGGCGCGCACCACCACGACGCTCACCGCGACCCCGACGACCGGCGTCTTCGGCACCGACGTGCGCGTGCGCGCGCGGGTCGCCCCCGTCGCGCCCGGCGCCGGCCTGGCGAACGGCACCGTCCAGTTCTTCGTCGACGACCTCGCCGCCGGGACGCCGGTCGAGGTCGTGCGCGGCGTCGCGACGTCGGACCCGATCGCGGGCCTGACGGTCGGCGCGCACCGGATCGAGGCCGCCTACGAGGACGACAGCGACCCGGTCGCCATGCGCGCGAGCAGCGGCGCCCTCACCTTCACCGTCCAGCGCGCGCCGACGACGCTCGCGATCACCTCCGACGCCCAGCCGGCCCCCGCCGCGCACCCCGTCGTGCTGACGGCGCACGCCCAGGCGGGCGGCGATGCGGGCCCGGTCTCCGGCAACGTCCAGTTCCTCGTCGACGGCGCCGCCGCCGGCGACGCCGTCCCGCTGCGAGACGGCCTCGCGCAGTCGGCGCCGCTGCGCCTGCCCGCCGGCGCGCACGCGGTCGTCGCGCAGCTCAACGGCGGGACCCGCTTCGCGCCGGCGCTCGCGACCTTCACGCAGCACGTGTCGCCCGCGTCGCCGTTCACGCCGCCGCCCTCCGCGCTGACGCCGGCGGAGGCCGCGGCTGCCGCCGCTGCGGCAGCGGCCGAACGACCGCTGGTCTCGCTCGAGACCGCGCGTGTCGAGGCCGGCGCCAGCGGCGTCGCGAACGTCGTGCTCGGCTGCCGCGCGCCGGCCGGCGCGCGATGCGCCGGCCGCCTCACCTTCACGAGCGGCACGCGCCTTCCCGCCCGGCTGCTCGGCGCCCCGGGCGCGCGCGGCTGGCGCGCT
>NZ_JAWSTH010000095.1:0-24547 GCF_033542075.1 Conexibacter stalactiti | reverse complement strand
CTGCTGATCGTCGCCGCCGACCACCCGGCGCGCGGCGCGCTCGGCGCCGGCGCCCGCGGCGCCGCGATGGCCGACCGCGCCGAGCTGCTGCGGCGGCTCGCCGCCGTGCTCGCCGATCCGCGCGTCGACGGCGTGCTCGGCACCCCGGACGTGCTCGAGGACCTGCTGCTGATGGGCGCGCTCGACGGCAAGCTGCTGGTCGGCTCGATGAACCGCGGCGGGCTGCAGGGCGCGGCCTTCGAGATCGACGACCGTTACACGTCGTTCACGCCCGCGTCGTTGGACACGCTCGGCTGCGAGGCCGGGAAGCTGCTGCTGCGGATCGACTACGACGACCCCGCGACCGCGGGCGCGCTCGAGAACGCGGCGGCGGCGATCGGCGCGCTCGCCGAGCGCGGCATGATCGCGATGGTCGAGCCGTTCCTCTCGCGCCGCGTCGACGGCCGCGTCGTCAACGAGCTGACCGCCGAGGCGATGGTGAAGGCGATCTCGATCTCCGCCGGCCTCGGCGCGACCTCCAGCCACACCTGGCTGAAGGTGCCGTGGGTCGACGGGGTCGAGCGGGCGCTCGCCGCCACGACGCTGCCGTGCCTGCTGCTCGGGGGCGAGGTCAGCGCCGACGCGGAGCAGACCTACGCGCGCTGGGCGGCCGCCTTCGCGCAGCCGGCGACGCGCGGGCTGGTGCTCGGCCGCTCGCTGCTGTTCCCCGCCGACGACGACGTGCCGGCCGCGCTCGACGCGGCGGCGAAGATCGTCGCCGGCTGACGACCGATCAGGCTCAGGTGACCTCGCCGCGTCTGCGCGGCGGGGCGCCGATGTACTTCGCGGTCGGGCGGATCAGACGGCCCTCGCGCTTCTGCTCGAGGATGTGCGCCGACCAGCCGGCGACGCGGGCGCAGGTGAAGAGCGGGGTGAACAGCTCCGGCGGGACCTCGGCGTAGTCGAGCACGACCGCCGACCAGAACTCGACGTTGGTCGCCAGCACGCGGTCGGGCTTGCGCGCCTGAAGCTCGGCGAGCGCCGCGTTCTCCAGCGCCTCGGCGACCGCGGCGCGGTGCGAGCCCAGCTCCATCGCGGTGCGGCGCAGGACGCGGGCACGCGGATCCTCGGCGCGGTAGACGCGGTGGCCGAAGCCCATCAGCCGCTCGCCGCGGTCGAGCGCGTCCTTGACCCACTTGTCCGCGTCGCCGAGCTGCTCGACCTCGTCGAGCATCTGCAGCACGCGCGAGGGGGCGCCGCCGTGCAGCGGACCCGACAGCGCGCCGACCGCGCCCGAGAGCGCCGCGGCGGCGTCGGCGCCGGTCGAGGTGATCACGCGCGCGGTGAAGGTCGAGGCGTTGACGCCGTGCTCGGCGGCCGAGATCCAGTACGCGTCGATCGCCTTCGCGTGGTCGGGGTTCGCCTCGCCGCGCCAGCGCGTGAGGAAGCGCTCCGGGATCGTTCTCGCCTCGTCGATCACGCGCTGGGCGACCGGCGGGCGGCCGATCCCGCGCGCCGACTGCGCGACGAACGAGAGCGCCATCACCGACGCGCGCGCGAGCTGGTCGCGCGCCTCCTCGTCGGAGATGTCGATCAGCGCGCCGAAGCCCCACTCGGGCGCGAGCATCGCCAGCGCCGACTGCACGTCGACGCGCGGGTCACCGGAGCGGACCGACAGCGCGTGCGGCTCGGCCGGCGGCAGGCCCGGCTGGAACCTGCCGTCGACGAGCAGGCCCCAGACCTGCTCGAACGGGACGGCGCCGACCAGCTCCTCGATGTCGACGCCGCGGTAGCGCAGCGCCCCGCCTTCCTTGTCCGGCTCGGCGATCTCCGTCGCGAAGGCGACGACGCCCTCGAGGCCGGACTGGACGTCGGTGTCGGTGGCGCTCATGAACGTCTCCCTCTGACGAATCGGGGCCCGATGCGATGCGCCCGTCACGTTAGCGCGCGCGAGTCCCTAGGCTGCCCAGGCAGCCCGCCGTCGACGCGAAGGACACCCGTGCACGACCTCCTCTTCCGCCCCGTCCACGAACTGGCCGCGCTCGTGCGCACCGGCGAGATCAGCGCGAGCGAGCTGGTCGGCGCGTCGCTGGAGCGGATCGAGGCGCTCGACGGGCAGGTCAACGCCTTCACCCACGTCGACGCCGAGGGCGCGCTGGCGACCGCCGCCGCGATCAAGGCCGACGACCCGCGCCCGTTCGCGGGCGTGCCGATCGCGATCAAGGACAACCGCCCGGTCGCCGGGATGCCGATCACGATGGGCTCGAACATGGTCCAGGGCCTCGTGCCGCCGTTCGACGCCGTCTTCGTGCAGCGACTGCGCGCGGCCGGCTTCGTGATCGTCGGCAAGACCGCGCTGCCGGAGTTCGGGATCCTGCCGAGCACCGAGTCGGTCCGCAACGGCCCGACGCGCAACCCGTGGGACCTCTCGCGCACCCCCGGCGGCTCCTCCGGCGGTGCCGGCGCGGCGGTCGCGGCCGGGATGGTGCCGATCGCGCACGGCAACGACGGCGGCGGCTCGATCCGCATCCCCGCCGCCTGCTGCGGACTGGTCGGGCTGAAGCCGTCGCGCGGGCGGATCACGCTGGCGCCGGTCGAGGGCGAGTCGTTCCTCGTCACCGACGGCGTGCTGACGCGCACCGTCGCCGAGAGCGCCGCGCTGCTCGACCTGCTCGCCGGGCCGGCGCCGGGCGACGCCTCGTGGGCGACGCCGCCGTCGGAGCCGTTCGCGCAGACCGCGGCGCGCGCGCCCGGGAGGCTGCGGATCGGCGTGACGATGAAACCGCCGCTGACCGAGACGGCGATCGACCCGCTCGCCGCGCAGGCGGTCGAGGAGGCGGTCGCGCTGCTGCGCGAGCTGGGCCACGAGGTCGAGGAGATCGACCCGCCGTGGGCCGTGCCCGGTCTGCTCGACCTGTTCGGCGCCGCCTTCGGCCCGGCCGTCGCCGCCGGGATCGTCTTCGCCGGCACGATCGCCGGGAAGGACCCGGCCGCTGAGGACATGGAGGCGCTCAGCTGGCTGCTGTGGGAGCGCGCGCAGGGGCTCGGCGCCGCCCACTACATCGCCGCGATCGGCCAGCTGCAGGCGCTCGCGCGCACGCTCGTGACGGCGACCGCCGCCTACGACGCGGTGCTGACGCCGTCGCTGGCGCAGCGGCCGGTGCCGATCGGCACGCTCAGCGGCGCCGACCCCGACCCGGCCGCGACCTTCCGCCGCTCCGGCGAGTTCACGCCCTTCACCTCGATCGCGAACGTGACCGGCCAGCCGGCGATCTCGGTCCCGCTCTGCCACGGCGAGGACGGCCTGCCGACCGGCGTCCACTTCTTCGGGCGGCCGGGCGAGGAGGGGCCGCTGCTGGCGCTCGCCGCCCAACTGGAGGCGGCGCGGCCATGGGCCGACCGGCGCCCCGAGGCGCTGGCGGCGGCATGACTGCCGCACGGCGTGGTTGAATCGGCGCCATGTTCGGCGGCAAGCAGGACGACGACGATCCGTTCGCAGCCCTGAAAGAGGCCGCGGAGCGCGGCTCCACGCGCGTCACGAGCGGCGCGGCGGCGCCCTCGCACGGCGACGAGGGCAACGTCTCCTCGACGCCGCTGGCGCAGGTGCCGGGCGGTGACCGCGGCCGCAGACGCGGCAACGCCGGCCTCGTCCTGCTGCTGGTCGCGCTGTCGCTCGGCGGCGCGGGAGCGGCGATCTACCTCGCCGAGCGCGACGCGACCGAGAACGCCACGCGGGCCGATCGCGGCGAGCGCCCCGCGGGCGACGAGCGCGGCGACGACGGGCCTGGCCAGTCGGGCTCCGACGACGACCCGGCCCCTGATCCGCGCCACTTCGACCTCGTGCGGCCGACCGGCTTCGCCCGCGCGCTGCGCGCGATCGAGCCCGAGCTGCGGCCGGGCGAGGGCGTCCGGATGCTGCGCGTCGCGCACGACCGCGTCAACGCCTTCACGCGCACGCGCAGCGGCGCCCAGCGCATGATCGACGTCGACGACGAGCTGCAGACCAGCAGCCGCGACGCCGGCCAGGCCGGCTCGCACAGAGGGATGTCGCTCTCCCGCGTGCCGGCGACCGCGCCGTCGCAGGCCGTCGCGCGCGCGGCGCGCCAGGGCGGCTTCCCGGCGAGCAAGCTCGACTACCTCGTGATGAGCACGCCGCTGATCTCCGGCGACGTCGAATGGTCGCTGTTCTTCAGAGGCGTCGCGCAGCGCAACACCCACTGGATCGCGCAGTTGGACGGTCGCAAGGTCTGGCGGCCGGGCGAGAAGCCTGGGACCACCACCAGCTCCAGCTCGGTGACGATCAGACGCAACGGCTCGACGACGACGCTCACCGGCGCCGACGCGCAGCGCATCAACGACTGCATCCGCCGCGCCGGCAGCGACGGCGCCAAGATCCAGGCGTGCCTGCCGTGAGGTACTGGTTCCGCTCACTGCTCGGGATCGTGCTGGCGGCCGCCGCCGTCACCGTCGTCGCATGGTGCACATGGGCGCTGACCCGCGTCAGCCTCTGCACGCCGGGCGACGAGACGCTCGCGTGCGAGGTGAGAGCCGAGGGCTTCGCGATCGCGATCGCGGTCTCGATCTTCGTCGTGATCCCGCTCGCCTCGGGCATCTTCGCCGGCCGCACGAAGCCGCGCAGCAGCCACCTCGGCCTGCTCGCGATCGGACTCGCGATCGTCAGCGCCGGCGGTGCCGCGCTGTGGTCGGCGCTCGGCGAGGCGCCCGGCACCAGCACGACGGAGGCGATCGGCTACGGCGTCGCCGCGCCGACGATCGCGATCGGCGCGTTCTTCGTGCTGGCCGGGCTCGCGACGATGGCCAGCCGCACGACCGGCGCGCAGGTGCGCGCGCAGAGCAACGCCGTCCTCGCCGCCAACGGCGGCGACCTCAGCAGATCGATGGCGGCTGTGCGCGCCGCGAAGCAGAGCGGCGGCGCGGCGCCCAGAACGGGGGGCTCCAGCACGCCGAAGGAGATACAGCTCGGCACGCTCGCCGCGCAGTTGTCGCAGATGGCAAACGCGAAGGAGCGGACCGGCGGCGACGCGATCGCAGCGAGACTGCGCCAGCTCGACGACCTGCGCGCGTCTGGGTTGCTGAGCGTCGAGGAGCACGCGCGCAAGCGGCGCGAAGTGCTCGACCAGATCTGACGCGCCGGGACCCTCCACCGCGTCCCGCGCGCGGCCGTATGATCCCTCGCGCTCCATGCTTCAACCAACGCTGCAAAGAGGGAACCGCTCATGGCCTACGTGATCGCAGAGCCTTGCATCGGCACGAAGGACACCTCGTGTGTCGAGGTCTGCCCGGTCGACTGCATCCACCCGACTCCGGACGAGCCCGACTACGACAGAGCCGAGATGCTCTACATCGATCCGGAGGAGTGCATCGACTGCGACGCCTGCGTCGAGGCCTGCCCGGTCGACGCCTGCTTCGCCGAAGACCAGCTCCCCGACGAGTGGACCCACTTCGCGGAGCTGAACGCGAGATACTACGCCGGCCGCTAGAGCGGGCGTAGCCGTCGCCTCGCCGCCCCTGGCGGCAGCCGCCTCGGCTTACGGGCTGGCGCCCGCGCGCCTCCCCGGCTTGGCCAGGAACGACGATTCTTCCGGCTACGTCCGCTCTAGGAGGTAGCCGGCAAATCGCTTACGCCATGGGAAGTGACATCCCGACCGGTCTCGGCGGGATCACGTCGAGGCTCGGGGCCGGAGGCGCGGCGGGGACCGTCTGCATCACCGGCAGCGCGACCGGGGTCTGGGCGATCAGGCCGCGGGCGACCTGACGGATCGCCTGGGCGGCCGGATCGTCGGGGTCGGCGACGACGAGCGGCGTGCCGGCGTCGGCCTGGACCCGCAGCGGCATCGTCAGCGGCACCTTGCCGAGCAGCGGGACGCCCAGCTCGTCGGCCAGCAGCTGGCCGCCGCCCTCGCCGAAGATCTCGAAGCGCTCGTTGCCGGGCGTGACGAAGCCGGACATGTTCTCGACGACGCCGGTGATCTCGAGTCTGACCTTGCCGGCCATCTCAGCCGAGCGGCGCGCGACCTTCTGCGCGACCGCCTGCGGCGTCGTGACGAGCAGGAATCTCGCGTCGGGCAGCAGCTGGGCGAGCGTCATGCCGACGTCGCCGGTGCCCGGGGGCAGGTCGACGAGCAGGTAGTCGAGCGCGCCCCAGTCGACGTCCTCGAGGAACTGCTGCAGCGCCTTGTGCAGCATCGGGCCGCGCCATACGACGGCGGCGTCCTCCTCGATGAAGAAGCCGATCGACATCACCTTGATGCCCTCGTGCGCCTCGGGCGGCACGATTCTTCGCTCGGCGTTGACCTTCGGGCGCTGTGCACCGAGGCCGAACATGCGCGGCTGCGAGTAGCCCCACACGTCAGCGTCGAGCACGCCGACCGTCTTGCCCTCGGCCGCGAGCGCGGCGGCGAGGTTGGCGGTCACCGACGACTTGCCGACGCCGCCCTTGCCCGACCCGACGCAGATGACGTTGGCGACCTGCGCGAGCGCGCCCGAGGGCAGCGGGCCGCCGCGGCCGAGCTTGCGCTGGAGGTTGCCCTTCTCGTCGTCGGAGAGCACGTCGAAGCTGACGTTGACGCCCGTGACGCCGTCGAGCGCCTTGACGGCGTTGGCGACGCCGGTCTGGAAGTGGCTGCGGATCGGGCAGCCGGGGGTCGTCAGGGAGACCATGACGTCGACGACGCCGTTGTCGTGGACATCGATCGAGCGGACCATTTCGAGCTCCACGATGTCCTTGCGCAGCTCTGGGTCGATGACGGCGCGCAGCGCCTCGCGGATCTGGTCTTGGGTCGGCATGACCACATTGTGGCAGGCTTGTGATGTCAGCCTTAAGAGCCGCCGGGGCGCCGTTTCGGGCGCCCCGGGCGGTTGAGGGAGGAGAGGGTGCGTCATTCGCCGGTGGTGAGCCGGCGAACCCCTGCCGTCAGCGCCCTCCCAGACGCTGGCGGGTGAAGTCGAGTGGCGGCTCAGGCGACCTTCGCGATGCGGTCCTGAGCCTCCCCAACGAACTTCTTGCCCGCTGAGACGCCGTTCTGAACCACATTCTCGACGCGCGTGCGAACCGGCTCGACGCGATCGCGCAACGGGGCGACGCGGCTCTGCAGCGTCTCGACGTTGGAGCCGAGCGTTCTGCGCGCCTCGGCGCGCTGGTGCTCGAAGCCGCGACGGGCCTCTCTCGCCTGTCTCTCGACGCGCCCGCGCGAGTGGCGCACCTCGCGCTCGAGGCGCGTGCGGGTCTTGCGCACCTCGCGCTCCAGCTCCGTGCGGGCCTTGCCGCCGCGCCGCTCGAATCTCTTCAGCTGTCTGTCGAGCGCTCTGCGCGAGCTGGTCGCCGAGACGATCCCGTCGATCGCGTCGGTCGAGTTGGCGACGATCGTGTCGACGGCGCCGGTGACGCGGTCGCGCGCCTCGAGCGCCACGCCGAGCGGGATCAGCACGACGCGCTCGGCGAGCTGCTGCGCCTGCGCGATCGGCGTCGTCGCGACCGGCTCGCGGGTCGTCCCGACCGTCGTGCGCGGCTTCGCCGTCGTCGACCGTCTCGCCGTCGTCCGTCTGGCCGTTCTGCGCGCTCTCGCTCTCGGCGCTCTGCGCGCTCTGGCGGCTCTGCGCGGTCTGGACGCCGCTCTCGGCGCGCTCGCGGCCGGTCTGTCGGCTGCAGCGGTCGGGGCGGCGGCGGTCGGTCTCGCAGTCGTGTCGTTCGTGGCCATCGAGGAACAGGCTCCTTGCGGTCAGGTGTTCGGACGAACACCTGTTTCTAACCCCGTCCCGCGCGGTCGTTACACCAGCGAGATGTGCGAACAGTCGTTCAGGCGGTGAGCGCCGGAGGAACGTCCGTTCGCTTCAGCCAGGCGGCCGGATCCTCGATCTCGGCCAGCGTCGGCATCGACGACGGATCGCGCCAGACGCGGTTGAGCGCCTCGATCCCGCCGGCTCTCACGACGGCGTCGCAGAAGACCTTGCCCTGCTGGTACTGGCGCATCTTCATCTCCATGCCGAGCAGGCGCATCATCAGCCGCGCCGGCGCCGACTGCGAGCGACGGCGTCTGTCGAGCGCCTCGCGCAGTCTCGGCAGGCCCGGCAGCAGCGGCTCGCCGACGGCGTCCATGACGTGCTCGGCGTAGCCCTCGATCACAGCCATCGTCGCCTGCATCGTGTCGATCGTCTGCTTCTCGCCGGGGCTGGCGACGAGCGTCACGAGATCGCCGGAGCGGACGACCTCGACGACCTTCTTGAGGTCGTCGGTGCGCGGCAGCCGCAGCGCCCGTCTCGCGTCGATCTTCAGCTGCGCGCTGTCGAGCAGCTCGCGCACCATCCCGGCCATGTGCCGCTGCAGCCACGGCACGCCGGCGAACTGGACGGCGTGCGTGACCTCGTGCAGCGCGACCCAGTGGAGGAACTCGCGCTCGTCGGCTCTGAACGCTCTGACGGCGTTGGCGAGGTTGGGCGCGACGTACAGCAGCCGCGGCGGCCGGTCCGACGGGGTCGTGTCGAGCAGCACGATCTCGTACTGGCCGAGCACGCGCTGTGCGAGGAAGCCGAGCATCACGCCGACCTCGGCCGTCATCACGGCGCCGGTCGCCAGCTCGACGAACGGTCTCGCCGGCTTCGCGACTCTCTTGCCGACCTGTCTGAGCGCCGGGTCCAGCAGCGCGCTCATCGAGGCGATGTTCGCGCGGATCCACTCGGCCCGCTCGACCGGCTCAGCGGTCGGCAGCTCGCTCTGCGGATGCAGCCCGGTGTAGGCGATCACGGCCTCGGCCGACTCGCGTGAGAGCGCGTCGAGGTCGTGCCGCGAAGCAGGTGTGTCGGGCTGGCCGGCGACGAACGCCGCCAGCCGTTGGACGAGCGGCCAGTCGATCATGTCCTGACCATTCTGGCAGCGTCGCGCACCCCGCTGCCGAGGGAACCGTTCAGGCGGGCACGTTCGCGAGCCGCGCGAGCGTCGCTTCCGAGCGCGCGCAGAGCACCGGCGAGTGCGGGGCGACGTCGAGCGGCGCGCTCAGCGGGCCGTCCGGGCAGAGCGGGAAGGCGACGTGGCCGCCGGCCTCGCGCACGATCAGCTGCGCGGCGGCGGCGTCGACCGCGCGGCAGCGTCTGAGCGAGACCATCGCGTCCAGGCGCGCTGCCGCGACCTGGCACATCGTCACGGCGATCGCGCCGAGCACGCGCAGCCGCTCGGTCTCCTGCTCGAGCCGCTCGATCGAGGCGGCGACCCAGCGCGGATCGGCGATCTCGACGCCGAGCAGCTCCAGCTTGCCGCTGTCGCCACGGCGCTCCGGCAGCGCCGGGTCGAGCGCCACGTCATCGAGGAAGGCGCCGCCGCCGCGGGTCGCGCGCCACTCCTCGCCGCTGCCGAAGTCGTGCACGAAGGCGAAGGCGACGTCGGCCATCGTCGGGCCGTCGGCGACCGCGATCGAGAGCGCGACCGGGCCGAGCAGCCGCTTCGCGTTGAGCGAGCCGTCGATCGGGTCGATCACGACGCGCACGCCGCCGTCGCCGTAGTCGACCTCGCCGCGCTCCTCCGAGACGGCGGTGAAGCGGTGGCCGGCGGCCCGGAGCGCGTCAAGCTGCGCGAAGACGGCGTCCTCGGCGGCCTGGTCGATCACGAGCGTGCGGTCGCCGCCCTCGCCGCGCGCTCCGGTCTCGACGGCGCGCTCGCGCGTGCGCGGCGCCTCGCGCAGGATCTCGCGCAGCGATGCGACGGCGGCACGGCAGGCGCCGAGCCAGTCAGCGTCGAGCGCCGTGCCGGAGGAGTCCATCGGCGGCATACTTGCAGGGTGTCCGCGCTTGACGGTCTGTCCCCCGCCCAATCGGCGGCCGTCACCCACCGCGGCGGTCCGCTGCTGATCGTCGGCGGTGCCGGCAGCGGCAAGACGCGCACGCTCGTCGCGCGCTTCGCCTGGCTGGTCGAGCAGGGCGAGGCGCCCGAGGCGGTGCTGGCGCTGGCGCGCTCCGAGCGCGCCGCCGACGCGCTGCGGCGCCATGTCGAGGACGCCGTCCAGGCACCGTACGAGGAGCTGGCGGTCATGACCGTGCAGGCCTTCTGCGCGCGGCTGCTGCGCGAGGAGGCGCTGGAGGGCGGGATCGACCCGTTCGCGGTCGCGGTCGGGCGCGCCGACCGGCTCGCGATGCTGCTGGAGCGGATCGACGAGCTGACGATCCGCCGTCACGACTTCCGCGGCAACCCAGCGGCGCTCGTCGCCAGCCTCGTGCGCCGGATCGACCGGCTCAAGGACGAGCTGATCGGACCGGGCGAGTACGCGGCGTGGGCCGAGACGCTCGGCACCGAGGAGGACGCGAGCGACGCCGAGCGCGCGAGGGGCGCGCGCGAGCGCGAGTTCGCCGCGATCTACCACGCGCACGACCGCATGCTCGCCGAGCAGGGCGCGCTCGACTCCGGCGACCTCGTGATCGGCGCGCTGCGACTGCTGCGCGAGCATCCGCAGGTGCGCCAGCGCGTCGCCGCGCGCTACCGCCACCTGCTCGTCGACGACGTGCAGGAGCCGAACTTCGCGCACGGGCTGCTGCTGCGCATGCTCGCCTCCGAGCACGGCAACCTGACCGCGGCCGGCGACGACGACCAGGCGCTGCGGCGCTTCCGCGCCGCCGCGACGAAGAACCTGCGCGACTTCCAGGCCGAGCTGCCCGACGCGCGGGTCGTGCTGCTGGAGCACTCCTTCCGCTGCCCGCGGCGCGTGCTCGACGCCGCGATCGCCGTCGTCGAGCCGCTCGAGGACCGGATCGAGAAGCGGCTCGACGGTCCGCTCGGCGGCGAGGTCGACTTCTGGCGCGCCGCCAACGAGCGCGCGCAGGCGCAGGCGGTCGCCGCCGACGTCGAGCGGCTGATCGCGCGCGAGGGCGTGCCGCCGGAGCGGATCGCGGTGCTGGTGCGCTCGATCGCGCGCGAGGGCCAGGCGGTCGCGGTCGCGCTCGAGGAGCGCGCCGTCGGCCACCGGCTGGTCGGCGAGGCCGCCTTCTTCCAGCGCTCGGAGGTGCGCGACCTGCTCGCCTGGATGCGGCTGCTGACCGACCCGGGCGACGCGCCGGCCGTCGTGCGCGCGCTCGCGCGTCCGCCGATCGAGCTGCGCTCGGTCGACCTCGCGCGCTGCACCCAGATCGCCCGCCGCCGCAAGCTCGACATGGTCGGCGCGCTTGGTGCCGCGCTCGAGTCGCCGCAGATCCCGCCGGAGGCGCGCGACCGCATCCGCATGTTCCTCGGGCTGTACAGATCGGCCGTCAAGGCGCTCGACACGATGCGGCCCGACCTCTTCGTCCACCGCCTGATCGAGCGGCTCGGGCTGCGCCGCCAGCAGCTCTTCAGCGCGCAGGCCGAGGTCGTCGAGCGGCTGCGCGGGCTGGCCCGCTTCGGCGAGCTGGCGAGCGCCTTCACGCAGCGCCAGCCGCAGGCGACGCCGCGCGAGTTCGCGCGCTCGATCGCGGCCGCCGCCGAGGCCGGCCTGCGCGAGCAGGAGGAGCCGACGCCGATCGCGGCGCGCGGCGTCCAGGTGATGGCGATGGACTCGGCCCAGGGACTGGAGTTCGGCCACGTCTACGTGCTCGGCCTGCACGCCGCCGGCCTGCCCGGCGCGCACACGCGCACGCTGGAGCCGATCGCGCCGGCGCTGATGAAGGAGACGCTGCCGGCCGACGACCACGCCGCGCACGTCGCCGAGATGCGGCGGCTGCTGCACGTCGCGATGACGCGCACGCGCAACCGGCTCGTGCTCGTCCACCCGCAGGCGAGCGACCGCGGCGCCGCGCAGCCGCCGTCGCCGTTCGCCGAGGAGGCGCGCGCCGCCGTCGGCGGGACCTGGGAGGAGCGCGCGGAGGAGCTGTTCGGCCCCGCCGAGTCGCTCCACTCGACCTACCGGATCCTGCGCGACGAGCTGCTGGAGACGATCAAGCGGACCGGCTCGCGGATCGGCGAGCTGCGCTTCGACACCGACCTCGACGTCTCGCACGCGATCGTCCGCTACCTCGAGGTCGTCAAGCTGGCGGCGCTGATCGAGCGCTCCGAGGACCAGCCTGTCGCCGACGCGCTCGCGGAGGTCAACGCGCGGCTGGCATCGGCGATCACGAGCGAGCAGCGCGACATCCTGAGCACCTCGCCGCTCGACGAGTGGCTGCTCGACGCCGACCGCGACGACAGACGCCGCGCCGCCGCGATCGCCGCGCGCGAGGAGCCGACGCTGGAGCCGTTCCTGCCGCGCCGCGGCGACGGCGTGATGCTGAGCGCCTCCGACATCGACACGTACCGCACCTGCCCGCTGAAGTACAAGTTCGCGCGCGTCTTCCGGATCCCGCAGGAGCCGACGCTCAACCAGCGCTTCGGGATCCTCGTGCACCAGGTGCTGGAACGCTTCCACGCGCAGCCGGACCCCTCCCACCAGCCGTCGCTGGAGGAGATGCTGGGGCTGCTGGAGTTCGGCTGGCGGCGCGGCGGCTTCGGCGGCTCCGAGCAGGAGATCCAGCTGCGCGGCAAGGCGACCTCGGCGCTGACGCGCTACTACGAGCGCTTCCAGGAGGAGCCGGCGCAGCCGGTCGCGTTCGAGAGATCGTTCTCCTTCAGAGTCGGCCCGCACCTGCTGCGCGGCCGCGTCGACCGCGTCGACAAGCTGCCGGAGGGCGGCTTCGAGCTGATCGACTACAAGACCGGTCCGCCGAGATCGCGCGCGCAGCTGGAGCAGGACGTGCAGCTGTCGCTCTACGCCGTCGCCGCGCGCGAGGCGTGGCAGTTCGAGTCGGCGCGCGGCGCCTACTACTACGTGCTCGACGACGCGAAGGTCCCGGTCGAGCGCGACTCGGGCGACCGCGAGTGGATCGAGGAGGTCGCGACCGAGGTCGCGGAGGGGATCCTCTCGCAGGGCTTCGAGCCGACCCCCTCCTACGCCGCCTGCGGGATCTGCGACTACCGCCTCGTCTGCCCCGCGGCGGAGCGGTAGGGACGCGGCGACGCTTTAGGGGGTTCCCCCTTTTGGCGGCTCGGCACCGCCCCGATCCTGGGGTGATGTCCTCCCGTCCGCCGCTCGCCGTGCTCCTGCTGACCCTCGCCGCGCTGCTCGTGCCGCACGCGGCGACCGCCGCCGACCACCCGCCGCTCGGCGCCTACGCCCAGCTCACGGGCGCGGCCGGCTGCATCGGCGGCGACGGCGCCGCCGACGGCTGCCGGCCAGCGACCGGATTCGGCGACGCGCTCGAGACGCATGCCAGCGCCGACGGGCGCCACCTCTACGCGCTCACGTACACGCCGGGCACGACGCTGGTCGCGCTCGCGATCGACCCGCTCGACGGCAGCCTGCACGAGCTGCCCGGCGGCTGCCGCGCCGCCGCGCCGCGGGAGGGCTGCGAGCTGACGCCGGAGCTGTGGCGTCCCGCGACGACCGCGCTCGCCCCCGACGGCCGCCACCTCTACGTCGCGGGCGAGAGCGGCGCCGGCGCGCCGATGCGCCTGTGGAGCTTCGTCCGCGATCCCGCCTCCGGCCTGCTGACGCGCGTGCCGGGCGCCGACGGCTGCGTGACCGCCGGCCCGGCCGAAGCGGACTGCCGCGCCGTCACCGGGCTCGGCAACGCGAACGCGCTCGCGTTCAGTCCCGACGGCAGCAGCCTCTACCTCGCCAGCGCCTCGCTCGGCAGCAGCGCCGGCGGGCTCGCGACCTTCGCGCGCGACGCGGCGAGCGGTCGGCTGACGCAGCCGTCGGCGACCGGCTGCCTGAGCGACGCGCCGGCGCCCCCGGCCGGCTGCGTGGCGGCGCGCGCGCTCGCCGGCGGCGCGGAGGTCGCCGTCAGCGCGGACGGCAGAAACGTCTACGTCGGCGGCGGCACCGACGCCGCCGCGACGATCGCGGTCTTCACGCGCGGCGCCCAGGGCGGGCTGACGCAGCCCGCCGGCACCGCCGGCTGCGTGCGCGGCGGCGGCGCGGCCGGCGACTGCGCCGCGGCGCGCGGGATGAACGCGCCGATCGCCGGCGCCTTCCCGTCGCCGCTGGCGCTCGCGCCCGACGGCGCGACGCTCTACAAGGGCGCCAGCAGCGCCGCCGGCGGGATCGCCGTCTTCGCCCGTGACGCCGGCAGCGGCGCGCTCTCACAGCTGCCGGGCCGCGACGGCTGCGTCGCCAACGGCGCCGCGACGGCCGACTGCGCCGGCGGGCTCGGCGTCGGCGGGCTGTGGGGGATCGAGGCGGCGCCCGGCGGCGAGGCAGTCCTCGCGTTCGCCTACGACGGCGGGATCGGCGCCCGCGGCGACGTCGCCGTCTTCGAGCGGCGCGGAACCGGCGCGCTGACGCAGCGGGCGGCGCCGTTCGGCTGCCTGTCGAGCTGGCCCGATCCGGCCTGCCTGGAGACGCGCGCGCTGACGCGCACCAACAACGGCACGATCGCGCCCGACGGCGGCACCGTCTACGTCAACGGCTGGGACTCGAACGCCGGCGATCCGAGCGCGCTCGTCGTGCTCAGCCGCGAAGCGGCGCCGATCTGCGAGGACGGCAGCGCCGAGGCGCTCGCCGGCGGCGCCGACGCGATCGTCACGCTCGCCTGCCGCGAGCCCAACGGACAGGCGCTGACGCGCACGATCGTCCGCTGGCCGGCGCACGGGACGCTGCGCGCGCTGGAGGACGGCAGCGGCCGCTTCGCCTACCGCGCCGACGGTGACTACGCCGGCGCGGACGAGATCGTCTTCCGCGCCGGCGACGGCGCCTACGAGTCGGCGCCCGCGCGGATCGCGCTGACGGTGACGAGACCGGTCAAGGGCGGGCCGCCGCCGGTCGACGGACCGCCGCAGGGCCCGGGTCCGAGACCACGCGACCCGGGCCCGCCCGCCTGCGGCAACTGCGGCGCGCCCCAGCAGCGGCTGGCGCTGGTCGGCCTCAGAGGGCCGCTGACGCCCGATGCGCGCGGTCGCGTGCGGTTGCGCCTGCGCTGTGTTCAGGGCCGCGTCAGCACCTGCGCGACGACGCTGACGCTGCGCACGACCAAGCGGCCGCTCAAGATGCTCGGGAGCGCGCGTGTGAGCATCGCCAGAGGCCGCACTGCGACTGTCACCGTGACGCTGTCGAAGGCGGCACAGCGGCAGCTCAGACGGGCGCGCAGCGTGAATGTCACCGTGACAGCCGGCGATCTGCGCAGACGTGTCACGGTGAAGGTGCGCGGCGGGCGCCGCTAGGGGAACCGCAGGGATCTCCCCGATGGTGCGGCGGGGAGCGGTGACGGAGGCTGACGCTCCACCACTCCACGGAAGGAGCCCCCTCCCTTGCTTCGCATCAGAGCGGTGCTCGTCGCGATCGTCGTCGCGGCGCTCGGCCTCGCCACGTCGGCGCGCGCGGCCGACCATCCTCGGCGCGCGCGGCCGGCTGACGCTGCGGCTGCGCTGCGAGGCGTCGCCGAACGCCCGCTGCGGCGGGCGCGTCACGGTGCGGACGGCGAGAAGGGTGCGGCGGCCGGGCGCCGCTGAACGATCGGCGCATCCTCCGGGGCCGGGCGGGGCAGGTGTTGATTGCAGACAGAGCCCGACCGGTCCCGGAGGAGCAGATGCGAGCGACACGTCCCGTCAAGTCCGCCGCCGTCGCGGCAGCGATCGCCGTCAGCGCCTCACTGGCCGCGGCGGCCTCAGCCGGCGCCGTCGCGGTCACCGTCACGGGCGATGACGGCAGACCGCTCGCGATCAACCCGTCGGCGCCGCCGGCACTGCGCAACCTGCGCCCGCAGGTCGTCGTCACCGCCGATCCCAACACGCGCTACTCGGTCGCGGTCACCGACCCAGCCGGCAGACCGGCCGCTGCTCCGGTCACCTGCGCCGACGCCGCGCAGCCGGCGACGATCCAGGTCCCCTACCGCGGCAACGGCACCTACAACGTCGCCGTCACCAGCTTCGCCGCGATCGACAGCGGCTGCGCCGGCCCGCTCGGCCCGGCGGCCGGCTTCCCCTTCTCGATCGCCGGCAAGGTCGCGCTCGGCCGCGTCGGGCGGTTCGTGCTGCGCGACCCCGGCGCCCCGAACGACAAGCCGCTGGCGCTGCCGGTCGACGCCGACCCGGGCGCGCAGTCACACGAGATCCGCTTCAAGCGCGACGCGAAGGTGAGAAGAAACGGCGCGCTCGCCGGCAGATCGGCGACGGCGCCGTTCGCGAACGGGACGGCGACGCTGAGATTCGCCGACCCGGGCCTCTACACCGTCGTCGGCCGTGACGCCGCCGACGGGATCGAGACGCCGTGGAGCGAGCCGCAGAGAATCCGCGTCGTCGCGCCGTTCGACCTCAGCACGATCCGCTATCCCGACAGATCGGGGCCGGCGTTCCGCGTCTTCTGTCAGATCCGCGAAGGCGGCTGGGCGACCGGCGTCGTCAGCGTCGCGATCGCCCGCGGCAACGGCGGCTTCCGCCCGCTCGGCCGCGCGCGCATCAACGGCAGCGGCGCATTCGGCGCGAAGTTCACCGCCAGAACGGCCGGCACCTACAGACTGCGCTTCACCTACCGCGGCAACAGATACGTGACGCCGGGCGTGCTGACGACGAGATTCACGGTCGGAACCGCCATCGTCGGGACATGAGCTGAACGGTGGCGGCGTCGCTCAGCGCGTGCCGCCGCCACTGCCCTCGTTGCCCCGCTGCTTCAGGAACCGCATGAAGTCGCTCGCGAGCCGGTCGCCCGACGGCAGCTCGGTCGGGTCGAGCGGCTCGCCCTCCTCGTCGGCCGCTCTCTCGAGCCGCTCGACGAACGCCTGCACGTCGGGGTCGCTCTGGACCGCGAGGTTGACCTGGCGCTCGTAGTCGCCGGCGGCGCTCTCCAGCTCGGAGGCGTCGACGGAGACGCCGACGAGGCCCTCGAGCTTGCGCACGAGCGCGAGCGCGGCCTTCGGGTTCGGGGCGGAGGCGATGTAGTGCGGCACCGACGCCCACAGGCTCGCCGACGGGATCGCCGCGCTCTGGCAGGCGGCCTGCAGCACGCCGACGATGCCGGTCGGCCCCTCGTAGCTGGTCGGCGTCAGCTGCAGCCGCTCGACGAGACCGGGGTCGGAGGAGAGGCCGCTGATGCCGATCGGGCGCGAGTGGGCGACGTCGGCGAGCAGCGCGCCGAGCGAGACGACCATCTGCACGCCGAGCGCCTCGGAGAGGTCGAGGATCAGCTGGCAGAAGGTCCGCCAGCGCATCGACGGCTCGCTGCCGGTCAGCAGGATCAGGTCGCGCGGGGCGCGCGGCACGCGCGCCTCGTAGATCTCGACCTCGGGCCATTCGATCTTGCGGGTCAGGCCCTCGACGAGCTTGACCTGCGGCCGCGTCGCCTGGAAGTCGAAGAACTCCTCAGGGTCGATCGTCGCGAAGCGTGTGGCGCCAAGTGCGGTTCCGACGAACTGGAGCGCGGTCGTGGCGGCATCGCCCGCGTCGTTCCAGCCCTTGAACGCACAGACGAGGGCGGGGGCACGGAGCCCGTCCGGCCGGCGTTCCCATTGCAATGGCTGCATCGGTTCAAAGTAGTACATGATGGGCGGGTGAACGCCCCTCTGACCGTCAGCGCGCTGCGCCCCGGAACACAGATCGACGGCGTCTTCGCATGCACGCGAAAGGACCGGCTGCTGAGCCGCGCGGGCACGCCGTACCTGGCGCTGGAGCTGCGAGATCGCACCGGAACCGTGCAGGCACGGGCCTTCAGAGACGCCGACGTGCTCGCCGGCCGCTTCGAGCGCGGCGACCTCGTGCGCGTCGCCGGCCGCGTCGAACGCTTCCGCGACGAGCTGCAGATCGAGGTCGCCGCGATCGCGAGAGCGAACCCCGCCGACGCCGACCCGGCCGCCTTCCTGCCGAGCGCCTACCGCGACCTCGACGAGCTCGACGGCTTCCTCGAGCACCTCGCGCGCGAGGTCTTCGATCCCGGGCTGAAGGCGCTGCTGGCCGACCTCTTCAGCGACGCCGAGCTGCGCGCCGCCTGGCGCCGCGCGCCGTGCACGCGCGCCGGCCACCACGCCTACCTCGGCGGCCTGCTGGAGCACACCGTCGCGGTCGCGACGCTCGCGCAGGAGGTCTGCCTGCTGCACGTCAAGCTCGACTCCGACCTGCTGATCGCCGCCGCGCTCGTGCACGACGTCGGCAAGACGCGCGAGTTCACCTACGGCGCCGAGTTCGGGGTCAGCGAGGAGGGGCGGCTGCTCGGCCACGTGCAGATCGGCGCGCAGCTGCTGGCGCAGCGGGCCGCGCGGATCCCGCAGCTGCCGCAGGAGCGGCTGCTGGCGCTGCTGCACTGCGTGCTCAGCCACCACGGCCCCGACACGGCGCCGGGGCGGCGCTTCGCCTCGCCGGAGGCGCTCGCGCTCGCGCGCGTCAACGCACTGGACGCGAGCGTGAAGGGCGCCCTTGAGCACGGGCTCAACCCAACCTTCGGGCCTTGAAACGCGCTTAGAGGCAATTCGCGCAAAAGCGTGAAAGGGTTCCGCCAATGGCGGACGGTCACCTCATCCTCATCGCGGGTGCGCTGCTGTTCGCCGGCATCGCCGCATCGCTGCTGGCCGGACGGCTGCGCCTCCCCTCGCTGGTGCTGTTCCTCGGCATCGGCATGGCGGTCGGCTCCGACGGCCTCGGCTGGGTCGACTTCAGCAACTACGAGCTGGCGCGCGAGATCGGCATCATCGCGCTCGCGCTGATCCTCTTCGAGGGCGGCCTGACGGCCGGCTTCGGCGAGATCCGCCCGGTGCTGCGCAACGTCGTCAGCCTGGCGCTGTTCGGCACGCTGATCACGGCCGCGATCTGCGGCCTGGCGGCGACGTGGCTGTTCGGCTTCACGCTGCTGGAGGGCCTGCTGATCGGCGCGATCGTCTCCTCCACCGACGGCGCCGCGATCTTCGCGCTGCTGCGCGGCTCCTCGCTGAAGAAGAAGCTCGGCCGCACGCTCGAGGGCGAGGCCGGCATGAACGACCCGATCGCGGTGCTGCTCGTCGTCGGCTTCATCGACTGGATCGAGAAGCCCGACTACGGCATCGTCGACATGCTGTGGCTGTTCGTCACCGAGGTCGGGATCGGCGTCGCGATCGGCGGCATCGTCGGGCTCGGCGCCGTGCAGCTGTTCCAGCGCTTCCAGCTCGCGACCCCCGGCCTCTACCCGGTCGCCTCGATCGCCAGCGCCGCGCTCGCCTTCGGCGCCGCCGACGCGCTGCACGGCTCCGGCTTCCTCGCCGTCTACCTCGCCGGCCTCGCGCTCGGCAGCGCCCACATCCCCGCCAAGCACACGATCACCTCCTTCCACCAGGGCCTCGCGTGGGTCGCGCAGCTGACGATGTTCCTCGTCCTCGGCCTGCTCGTCTTCCCGAGCCAGTTCGGCGACATCTGGCTGGAGGGGACGGTGCTTGCGCTCGTGCTCGCCTTCGTCGCGCGGCCGATCGCGGCCTACCTCGCCGCCGGGCCCGGCTTCAGCTTCGCCGACCGGACCGTGCTCGGCTGGGCCGGCCTGCGCGGCGCGGTGCCGGTCGTGCTGGCGACCTTCCCGGTGCTCGCCGGCGTCAACAACAGCGCCGACTTCTTCGACATCGTCTTCTTCGCCGTGCTGCTGTCGACCGTGCTGCAGGGGTCGACCTTCGAGGCGCTCGCGCGCAAGCTCGGCGCGACGGCGGACGCGCCGACGCTGACGACCAGCGCGCTGTCGGAGACCGGCACGATCCGTCAGCTCGGCGCCGACTCGGTCGAGTACGAGGTGCTGGGCGACGACGCGATCGTCGACATGCGGATCCGCGACCTCGAGCTGCCGCGCCAGGCGGTCGTCAACCTGATCGTGCGCGACGAGCAGGCGGTGCCGCCGCGCGGCTCGACGAAGGTGAAGGCCGGCGACCGCCTGCACGTGCTGATCCGGCGCGAGGCGCTGCCGCTGATGCGCGAGCTGACCGACCGCTGGCGCAGCGGCCCGATCGGCCCCAGACCGCGGCCGAGACGGATCCCCGAGGGCCACGCGCCGGTCTTCCACGTGCGCCCGTGGATTCCGGCGCAGGACGGCGACCCGGTCACGACGACCGCGGTCGCCGGTCGCGCCGTCGTCGACCGCGTCCGCACTCGCCGCGACATGCCGGGCGCGCTCGTCGTGCTCGAAGACGGCTACTACGCCGTCACCGGCCCGGTGCTGGCGCTCGGCCGCGAGCAGCTGCTGAGCCAGTGGGTCCGCCGCAAGGCGCGCGCGGCGAGAAACGACGCCGAGCGCTCGTGGTGGGAAGAGGTGCTGGGGGCGCTCGCGCTCTAGGCCGCCGGTGCCGGCGCGGATGCTGGCGCGGCCGGCGCGGCCGCCAGCCTGACCGGCCCGATCGCGGAGGCGACGACCGCCGCGGCGGCTGCCGCTGCGGCGATGAACCACCAGCCTTCCTGGAAGGCGCCGAGCGGGTCGCCGCCGGCGGCGGGATCGCCGAGCAGCGCGACGAGGATCGCGACGCCGAGGACCGCGCCGAGCTGGCGCGAGGTCGTGAAGACGGCGGTGCCGGTCGCGAAGCGGGCCGGCGGCAGCGAGGCCGCGGCGGCGCTGGAGAGCGGGGCGAGCGTGAAGCCGACGCCGACGCCGCCGACGCACCAGGCCGGCAGCAGCACCGACCAGTAGACCGGTTCGGCCTCCATCCGCCACGCCGCCCACGCGGCGCTGACGGCGAACAGCGCGCAGCCGAGCGCGGCGATCGTGCGCTGGCCGTAGCGGACGGCCAGTCTGCCGCCGGGGACGGCGGTCGCGGCGGCGAACAGCGGACCGGGCGTCAGCGCGACGCCGGCGTGCAGCACCGACCAGCCCCAGACGTCGGTCAGGAACAGCACGTTGGCGAGCAGCGTCGCGGCGAACGCCGTCATGAACAGCAGCACGGAGAGGTTGGCGAGCGCGAACGAGCGCACGCGCAGCAGCGACGGCTCGATCACCGGCGAGGCGCTGCGGGCGCAGTGGGCGGCGAAGCCGGCGAGCGCGAGCGCCGCGACGGCGAGCGCGGCGACCGTGCGCGAATCGCCCCAGCCCCACTCCGGCGCCTGCACGAGCCCGAGCGACAGCAGCGCGACGCCCGCGACCAGCAGCGCCGTCCCCAGCAGATCCGGCCGCTGCGCGGAGGGGTCGCGCGCCTCTCTCAGCACGCGTCCGGCGAGCAGCACGGCGACGATCCCGACCGGCACGTTGACGAGGAAGACCAACCGCCACGACAACTCCGTCAGCAGCCCGCCGAGCGGCGGCCCGGCCGCCGCCGCGACGCCGCCGACGGCCGCCCACACGCCGATCGCGACCGGCCGCTTCTCCGGCGCGAAGGCCGGCAGCAGCAGCGCCAGCGAGGTCGGCATCAGGAAGGCGGCGCCGACCGCCTGCACGACGCGCGCGGCGACCAGCAGCTCGACCGACGGCGCCAGTCCGCACAGCGCCGAGGCGAGCGTGAAGAGCGCGATGCCGCCGCTGAAGGCGCGCCGGCGCCCGATGCGGTCGGCGATCCGGCCGGCTGGGATCAGCAGCGCGGCGAAGACGATCGCGTAGGCGTTCAGCACCCACGACAGCTCGGCGAGCGAGCTGCCGGCGAAGTCGCGCGCCAGCTCCGGCATCGCGACGTTGACGATGAAGAGGTCGAGGCTCGCCATGAAGACGGCGACCGAGACGAGAGCGAGCACGCGCCCAGGGCGCTCCGCGGGTGGCATGAGGGGCCTTCCTCCTTGCATTTTGCAACTGACTCGCCCGGCACCGTACTCGCCGCCATTGCGATTTGCAAGCAGTGGGCGCTACGATGGACCTCGGATGCCGTACCGCTCCTTCGACGACCAGAACTGCTCGATCGCCCGCACGCTCGCGATCGTCGGCGAGCGCTGGACGCTGCTGGTGCTGCGCGAGGTGCTGCTCGGCCGGCGCCGCTTCGAGGAGATCAGACGCGGCCTCGGCGTCGCCAGCAACATCCTCAGCGACCGCCTCGCGACGCTCGTCGAGCACGGCGTGCTGACGCGAGAGGGCGACCCGCCGGAGTACCGCGTGACGCCGAAGGGCCTTGACCTGCAGCCGGTGCTGATGACGTTGATGCAGTGGGGCGACCGCTACACCGCCGGCGATGCCGGCGCGCCCGTCGTGCACGTCCACAAGGCCTGCGCGCACGACGCCGAGGCGAGACTGCACTGCGCCCACTGCGGCGAGCCGATCGGCCCGCGCGACGTGCGCCTGCGCCCCGGCCCGGGCGCCAACGAGCTGCAGCGCGAGCAGCTGTCGCCGCGCTGAGGCCGCGCCGGGACCGCGCTGAGCGGCCCGCGGACGCGACGAACGGCGACGGCGCGCGTCGCTCGACCGACCCGCCGGGACCGAAGATTGGGGATCTCCAGGGGGTCGCCCCCCGATGCGGTCGGGGGCGCGCGGACGGAGCATGGCGCCATGCTGAGACCGCTCCCTCCCGCGCTCGCCGCGCTTGCCGCCGCCGCGCTCCTGAGCCCCGCGGCCGCGACGGCCGCCCCGCCCGCCTGCAGAGCCGGCAGCCTCACCGTCCAGATCACGACCGGGAAGGGCAGCGCGCGGACGCTCTGCAAGCGCCTGCCGGCCAGAGCGCCGGCGGCGACGCCCCGTCGCGTCGCGCTCGGCATGCTGCCGAGCGCCCGCGAGCTGCGCGCCGCGCTGCCGGCGCGGCGCCGCGCCGCGCTCCCGCTCGCCAAGCTGCGCCGGCTCGACAGCACGCTCGACCGGCTCGCCGGACGCCGCCTCGCCGCCGCCGCGCTCGCCGCTGACGGCCCCGCGACCGGCAGCGGCGCCGACTGCAGCGCCAGACCGACCTTCACGATCGACCCGCGGAGATCGAACGGCGGCGGCGTCGACGCCGTCGCGACCGGCGGCGGCTGGACGAGCGGCAGCGGCTCGACGAGAGGCTCGCTCGTCGAGGTCGCCGCCGACGTGAGAGCGGCCGGCGGCACGATCACCGGCACGCAGACGTCGAAGGACTGCATCTCGTGGGATCCCTGCCCCGACGCGAACGGGATCGTCCACGGCACGCTCGAGAACACGACGATCGAGGCGTACGTCGGCCGCGTCAGAGGCGGGACCGTGCGGCTGCGGACCGAGGTCAAGGTGACGGCGAAGCTGACCGCCCGCGTCGGCGACGACGCGCGCGTGAAGACGTTCGACGCCGTCGTCGACGGCGCGCTGGAGAGCAGCTCCAGCTCCACGGAGACTGGCAGACGAGCACGGCACGCGCCGACGCGGGTCGTGCGCCTGCACGCGACGTGGACGGGGATCGACCCGCGGGCGCCGCGGGGCGCGCTCGAGCGCGTCGCCGACGGCGCGGCGCGCGGCGCGAAGGGCGCGCGCCTGAGCGACGCCGAGTTCAAGATCGCCGGCAACCTCTACGGCCTCGCGCGGCTGCTGCTCGGCAACCAGGCGCCGCGCGCGCTGCTCGACGCCGAGGGCAACTGGAACCGCGGCCGCTGCCTGACGGTCGTGCTGACGCCGGCGAACCCGGAGGTGACGCCCGGGCAGAGAGTCGACGTGCGGATCGAGGTCAAGCGCCCGGACGGCAGCGAGGCCGGCGTGCCGTTCACACTCACGCCGTACGACGGCGCCGTCGGCCCGCCGACCGGCACAACGCCCGCGACCGTCACGTGGACGGCGCCGCAGCAGCTCGACAGAGGGACCTTCACGACCTTCGAGGTCGCCGTCACCTCGCGGCAGGGCAAGGCGGAGGGCTTCCATCAGGCCCACGCCGCGCCGCAGGTGCCGTGGTACCGGATCACGTTCAGCGGCGAGGGCAGCTACCAGCGCCATGAGATGGGCGACGGCAACCCGCAGGTCGACGCGCGCCACCTCTTCGCGTGGAGATCGACGACCGCCGCGCGCTTTCCCTTCTTCGACGAGCTGCCGGCCGGCACGCCGTCGATCGTCAACACCGACGCGACCGAGCTGACCGGCACGCTCGACGGCTGGCGCACCGACGGCGCCGGCAGACGCGGCTGCGGCACGACGCCGGAGTCGGGCGCCGGGATCGTCGGCGTCGTCAGACAGACGAGAACGGCCGACGGCGGCTTCGACGTCGCGATCACGCCGTTCCCATGGCTGCACCCTGTCGGCGGGATCCAGCTCGAATGCGACAGCGGCGCGTTCCACTTCTGGACGAGAGGGACCAGAGCGGCGATGACGTTCGGCTTCCACCTCTCGAAGGCCCAGCTCGACGCGCGCCAGCCGATCGTGCTCGAGGCGAGACCGCAGCAGCCGCTCGAAGCCGACTGCTACGGCGGCGAGGCGAACGGCGACTGGGCCTGCGAGCAGTCGGTCCAGTGGAGCGGCAGCGTGCGCCTGGACCCGATCGATCCCGCGCCGACTCGCACGGGATGAGCCAAAGCGACGATTCGCTGCCTGAATAGTTGGGAAATCCTGTGCAATGTCGCGTCGCCTTCCTGGGCGACGCGCAGCCGGGGGATGTCTAGGCGACTGGGAGCACGGCGAGCGTCGGGGAGGCGAATGCCGGCATGCGACGGGTCGGATCCAGGGATCGACGGGCGCGAGCGCGCGCAGCGCGCGCCGTCACCGCTGCGACGGCGGCGCTGATCGCAAGCGGTGCCGCGGGCGCCGGGCCGGCCGCGGCCGCGCCGTCGGCCGCGCAGAGCGACGCCGCCGCCTGC
>NZ_JAWSTH010000094.1:0-24767 GCF_033542075.1 Conexibacter stalactiti | reverse complement strand
CGCGGCGCGCGCGAGCTGGCCGGGGTCCTGCGCGAGGCGGCCGTCGGGCGCGCGCGCGGCGACGCGCTGCGCGCCGCCTCCGACGCCCTGCGCGGGTACGCGCTCGCGCATCCCGGCACGTACCTCGCCGCCCAGCGCGCGCCCGACCCTGGCGACGCGGAGGCGGTCGCGGCAGCCGGCGAGGCGGTCGAGGTCTTCGTCGCGCTGCTGGCCGGCTACGGCCTCGACGGCTCCGACGCGATCCACGCCGTGCGCGCGGTCCGCAGCGCGCTGCACGGCTTCGTCACGATCGAGGCCGACGGCGGCTTCGGGATGGCCGAGTCGGTCGACGAGAGCTTCGCCCGCCTCGTCGCGATGCTCGATGCCGCGCTCGGTTCGTGAGTCAGTTCGCGGTGACGCCCGGGCACTGGCGGTACCAGCGGCCGCTGTAGGCGCGCACCGCGGCGCGATCGGCGACGCTCACGCCCTTCAGCCGCGCGCTGAGGTAGACCCGGTCGCTGCCGCAGAGGTCGATCCCGAAGAGCGTGACAGTCACGGCCGCGGTGATGTCGCCACCGTAGGGGTCGCGATAGGCGAAGGTGCCGCGACCGGTCGCCGTGCGCCCGCCCCAGCTGCTCCAGCGCAGCCCGGTGATCGTCGCGTTGCGGCTGTAGCGCAGTCTGCTGGGCTTGAACGCGAGCTTCTCGCCCGACGGCGCGTAGACCCGTCTCGACGGCGGCGCGCAGACGCCGAGGTCGAGCCCGACCGGGTCGGGGATCCCCGGCAGGTCTCTGGCGCAGACGCCGAAGCGGATCCCCTGCCGCAGCTCGCGCCAGCGACCGCCTGGCGTCCCGGGCGCGTCGCGCTCCAGCACCCACGTGCGTTCGATCTCTGGGCAGCCGGGCGCGGGCTTCGAGACCAGCGCGCCCCAGCGCACGTCGACGGTCGAGATGCGGCCGCTGACGCAGGCCGGCTCGGTCGGCGGCCCGGTCGCGCCGGCCATCTCGATCAGCTCCTCCGGGGTCGGCGCGCGGTGCGCGGCCGCGGGTGCGGCGGCGAGCGCGAGTGCGGCGGCCGCGATTGCGATGCCTGCGCCCGCCACGCCGGGCGGTCGCGCGACGCCGCGCGCGGGCGTCGCGACGACGAGCGCGGCGATGCGCGCCATTGCGGTGCGTCCTCCCATCGCTCGACCGTACCCGACCGCGGCGCGCGAGGGCGCACCTGGCATGCTCTGGGGGTGACCCTGCGCGGCGGGAGACGGCGCCGTGGGCGCTCCAGGCGGTTGGGATCGGTCGCGTTCGCGGGCCTGCTGGCGCTGCTCGTCGCGGCGGCCGTCGTCGTGCTCGGCAGCGACCGGCTCGATCGCGCGGGCGACGCGGGTGCCGGCCTCGCCGCCTCGTCCGGTCCGCCCGCCTCGGCGATCGGCGGCGGCCCGCCAGCCGAAGCGCCGCCGACGCCGCAGCCGCACGACTGGGGCCGGATCCCCTCCGAGGCGGTCGTCGCGCTGAACCTGCGCAAGCCGCCGCGCAGCGGACTGCTCGTCGACGCGACGAGCGGCAGGGTGCTCTGGCGCCACGAGCCGGAGCGGCGACTGCCGATCGCGAGCGTGACGAAGATGATGACGGCGCTGCTGGTCGCCGAGCGGACGACGCCGCGCGAGCCGGTCGCGATCACGCGCGAGGCGCTCGCCTACACCGGCAGCGGCGTCGGGCTGCTGCCGAAGGGAAAGCGCGCGCAGGCCGAGACGCTGCTGTACGGGCTGCTGCTGCCATCGGGCAACGACGCCGCGATCGCGCTCGCGCAGCACGTAGCGGGATCGGTCCCGCGCTTCGTGCGGATGATGAACGCGCGCGCCCGCGAGCTGGGCCTCAGCTGCACCCGCTTCGCCTCGCCGTCGGGGATCGTCGACCGCGGCAACTGGTCGTGCGCGCCCGACCTCGCACTGCTCGCGCAGGAGCTGCTGCGGGTTCCCCGCCTGGCGCGGGTCGTGCGGACGCCGCTGGCGGTGATGCCGCTGCCGGTCAGAGGCGGGAGAGTGTGGCTGGCCAACCACAACCCGCTGCTGCGCGCCGGCTATCGCGGCGCCGACGGCGTCAAGACCGGCTACACCGACGCCGCCGGACGTTGCTTCGTCGCCTCCGCGACGCGCGGCCGCACGCGGCTGATCGCCGTCCTGCTCGGCTCACCCGATCCGGGCAAGCAGGCCGCGCGGCTGCTCGACGCCGGCTTTGCGGCGTTGGCGAACAGCCCTGCGCACAATTGACACAATTTCCAACATAACTGGTGGCGACACGCCGGCCATTCGAACGTACGGTTTTCGGCATGACACCAACCCATCCCCTGGACCGCCTCTCAGAGGCGATCCTCACCAAGGTCGTCGGCTTCGAGGTCGACGGCATCAGAGTGCTCGGTGCGGAGTTCGACTCGCAGCCGTTCATAGGGCCCGGCGGCGGCCCCCAGTACTCCGTCACGCTGATCCTCACCGACCCGCACGACGGCGGCCCCGGCTGGCCGCGCGCGACCGCGAGAGCGATCGACCGCCACGCATACGACGCACTGCACGCGGTCGATGACACCGGCCTCCTGCCGGTCGTCCACTTCTCCGCCGAACACCCCAACTACGGCAACGGCCGTGTGTCGCGATGATCGCGGTCGACCAGCTCTCGCCGGACGCTCTGCTCGCGCATGCGCGTCGGCTCGTGGGCGACGGTGACGACGGCACCGCCGAGCATGCACTCGATCTCCGCCGCGCGGCGTCGAGCGCCTACTACGCCGTCTTCCACGAGCTGTGCTTCCAAGCCGCCGCGCAGGTCAGCGGCTGCCCTCCCGGCACCGATCCCCCTCGCGTCATCGTCGCCCACCTCGCCCGCTGGTTCACGCACGCTGCTGTCGCCGACGCGTGCGACAGAGCGCTGAGCCTCGGGACGCTGGTGATCGATCCCGGCTGGAAGGCGAGCAGATCGCAGACGTGGCACGTGCTTCGTGGCGTCGACCAGCGTCAGCCGCCGCGACACCTGCTGTTCGCTGCCGAGATGATCCGCTTTCTGCGAGACGTGCGCCACCGCGCGGACTACGACCGCCTCGCGGTGCTCAACCACGACGACGTCGCGCAGGCGGTCGAGAAGGCGGAGGAGGTCATCGAGCTGCTGCGTGAGCACGCGGCGTCGCCGCCGTATCGCGGCTTCTTCGTGCTGGTGGCGATGTCGGCGCGGCGGCGGATGGTGGGCTGAACGCGCCCGCTGAGGCGCTGCTGCCGGGCCGGGCACGCTCGGTCGGTATCGTGCCGAGCAGGAGAAGTTGGCCAGCCAGCCAGGAAGGAGAGACGTGGATCTCAACGACACCCCAGAGCAGGCCGCATATCGCAGCGAGGTGCGAGCGTGGCTCGATGCGAACGCGTCGCACGCGCCGAGAGAGCGCGGCACCGGCGACGACACCGAGAACGTCGCCGCGCATCGTGCGTGGCAGCGACGGCTGGCGGAGGCCGGCTACGTCGGCGTCACCTGGCCCGCTGAGCACGGCGGCGGCGGGCGCGGCCCGCTGGAGCACGTGATCGTCAACCAGGAGATCGCGCGCAAGGGCGTGCCCGGGATCCTCGACGTCATCGGCGTCGGCATGCTCGGCCCGACGATCATCGCGCAGGGCACCGACGAGCAGAAGCAGCGCTACCTCGGCCCGATGCTGCACGGCGACGAGGTCTGGTGCCAGCTCTTCTCCGAGCCGGCCGCCGGCTCCGATCTCGCCGGCATCCAGTGCCGCGCCAAGCGCGACGACGACGGCGGCTGGCGCATCACCGGCCAGAAGGTGTGGACGACCAACGCCCAGTTCTCCGCGTACGGACTGCTGCTCGCGCGGACCGACCAGGACGCCGCCAAGCACAAGGGCCTGACGATGTTCATCGTGCCGATGGACGCGCCCGGGGTGACGATCGTGCCACTGCGGCAGATCTCCGGCGAGCCCGAGTTCAACGAGGTCTTCTTCGACGACGTGCGGCTGGACCCCGGCAGCGAGGTCGGCGCCGTCAACGGCGGCTGGGGCGTCGCGCTGACGACGCTGATGTTCGAGCGCCTGACGATCGGTGCCGGCAGCGAGGGGATGGGCTACCGCGCTGACCGCTTCGCGGTCGCGCTCGCCGGCGACGAGGCGGCCTCCGCCGACTCCGAGGTGCGCCATGCCTTCGGCGAGCTGGCGACCGAGCTGCTGGCGCTGCGCTTCACCGGCTATCGCCTGCTGACCGCGCTCAGCCGCGGCCAGATCCCCGGTCCGGAGGCCGGCCTCGGCAAGGTCACGGCCGTCAACGCCGCGATCAAGGCCGGCGACCTGATCGCCGACGTGCTCGGCCCCGACACGCTCGCGGAAGGCGAGTGGGCGGACCTGATCTCGTTCCTGCCCGGCCTCAAGTCGGCCGGCGGCACGGAGGAGATCCTGCGCAACACGATCGGCGAGCGGGTCCTCGGCCTGCCGCCGGAGCCGCGGCTGGACAAGGGCATCCCGTTCTCCGAGCTGCGCGCCAAGGAGCGCCAGGAGGTCAAGGCATGAACTTCGAGCTCTCAGACGAGCAGGTCTTCCTGCGGGAGGCCGCGCGCGACGCGCTCGGCCGCGTCAGAACCGTCGAAGCGGCGCGGGCCGCGCTCGAGGGCGAGCCGCTGCCCGACCTGTGGCCGACCGCGTCGCAGGCCGGCTGGACCGGCCTGCTGATCGGCGAGCGGCACGGCGGCGCCGGCCTCGGCGCGATCGACGCGATGCTCGTGCTGGCCGAGACCGGCCGCGTGCTCGCCTCCGTCGCACTGCTCGGGCACCTGCCCGCGACCGCGCTGCTCGACGCCGACGGCGCCGACGGCGCGCTGCTCGCGCGGCTCGCGAGCGGCGAGGCGCGCGCGGCCTGGCTGCCGGCCCGGCCCGGCGACGATCGCGACCCGGCCTGGACGTCCGAGCCGCGCGGCGGCAAGCGGCGGGCGGCGGCGCCGAAGGTGACCGTCGGCGGCAGCGACGGCGAGGCGACCGTCACCGGCACCGTCGCGTGGGTCCCCGACGCGCCGGGCGCCGACGTGCTCGTCGTCGTCGGCGTCGACGGCACCGGCTCACCCCGCGCGGTCGCGCTCGACCCGACCGCCGGCGGCGTCGAGATCGAGGCGACGACCGCCTACGACGCGACCCGTCCGCTCGGCCACGTGACGCTGTTCGGCGCCAGCGGCCGGCTGCTCGACGTCGCGGCCGACGAGCTGGCGGCGGCGTGGTACCTCGCGCACGCGCTGATCGCCGCCGAGTCGCTCGGCGCGGTCGAGGAGTCGCTGCGACGGTCGGTCGAGTACGCCAAGGAGCGCTACACGTTCGGCCGTGCGATCGGTTCCTACCAGGCCGTCAAGCACGGGCTGACGGAGGTGCTGCGGCGGCAGGAGAACGTGCGCGCGCTGCTCTACTACGCCGGCTGGGCGCGGCAGGACGCGCCGGACGAGTTCGCGGTCGCGGCGAGCGCGGCCCGCTCCGCGGCCGGCGCGGCGCTCGACTTCGCCGCGCGGGAGCTGATCTCCGTGCATGGCGGCATCGGCGCCACGTGGGAGCACGACGCGCCGCTGTTCTTCCGGCGCGCGCAGCTGTCGCGGCGGCTGCTCGGCGGCACCGGCGACGCGACCGATCGCGTCGCGAGCGAGCTGCTCGCGGCCGCGCGTAGCGGCGCGGCGGCCTGAGAAGCGCGATGAGTGCGGGTCTCTACATCCCGGTGATGTACAGACCCGCACTCATCCGCGATTGATGGCAACGTTCCAGCAATGAGTGACGACGACATCATCATCACCACGATGAACGACCTGCCGGGCTACGAGATCGTGGAGGTCTACGGTGAGGTCTTCGGCCTGATCGTGCGCGCCCGCAACGCCTTCGGCAACATCGGCGCCTCCTTCCGCACGATCGCGGGCGGTGAGGTGAAGGGCTACACGAAGCTGCTGACCGACTCGCGCAACCACGCGGTCGACCGGCTCAAGGACTCCGCCCGCGAGCACGGCGCCAACGCCGTCATCGCGATGCGCTTCGACTGCAACGACATCGGCAACGTGATGAGCGAGGTCGCCGCGTACGGCACCGCGGTCACCGTGCGGAAGGCATACGCGCCGCCGGCCTGAGCGCGCGGGGTGGCGGCGAGACAGCGCGCGCCCGCCGCCGGCCGGACTCGCGCGTCTGCGTCAGCGCGCAGCGCGCCCGCCGCCGGCCGGCCCCACGATTGCGCTGACGCGCAGCGGGTAGGGCGCTGGGATGCGCCAGATCGTACGTCTCGTCTCACTTGCCGTCTTCGCCGCCGTGCTGCTCGCGGCGCTTCCCAGCCTCGCCTCGGCCGACCGCGCCGCGATCAGGTCGGAGCGGATCCAGCTGCGCGAGGCGGTGACGAGATCGAAGCTCGTGCCGAGACCGATCCGGGCGGGCGACTTCACGCTGCGCAGAGCGCGCATCTCGACCGAGGGCAGATGGGCGATCTCGACGATCGCGCCGACCGGCGCCGCGCGCAGAACGCTCGACGCCGTCGCCGGCATGTTCCGCCACGCGAGAGGTCGCTGGACGCTCGTGGAGGTCGGCACCGCCGGCGTCGGCTGCGCCAAGCTGATCGTCCCGCGCGACGTGCGCAGAGACCTCGGCATCGTCTGCGCGGTGGCCTGACAGCGGCCGGACGCGCGCGAGGGCAACGGGAGGGGCGGCCCGCGCGCACTGGACGACGAGGGCGCGGACGCGGGGCGCTGACACCCGCCTACGCGCCAGGTAGGCTCGCGCACCATGCGCGAGCTCGACCGCGGCACGCGCTGGGCCCTCGTGGCGATGGGGCTCGGCGTCTTCCTGATCGCCAACGACTTCACCGCGCTCTCGGTCGCGCTCCCGCAGATGGAGCGCGATCTCGATACCGACCTCTCGACGGTGCAGTGGGTGATCAACGCCTACGCGCTCGTGTTCGGCGTGCTGACCGTCAGCGGCGGCCGCCTCGCCGACCTCTTCGGCCGCCGCCGCATCTTCGTCCTCGGCGCCGTGATCTTCGCGTTCTGCTCGCTGCTGGCGGCGGTCGCTCCGAACGCCGCGCTGCTGATCGCCGCCCGTGCGCTGATGGCCGTCGGCGGTGCGCTGATGTGGCCGGCGACGCTGTCGATGACGTACACGCTGCTGCCCGAGGCCCGTCGCGGCCTCGCCGGCGCGCTCGTGCTCGGCGTCGCCGGGCTCGGCAACGCCTGCGGCCCGCTGATCGGCGGCGCGCTCACCGAGCTGCTCTCGTGGCGCTGGGTGCTGGCCGTCAACGTGCCGGTCGCCCTCGCGGCGATCGCCGTCGTGCTGCGCAACGTCCCGGAGAGCCGCGGCGAGGAGGAAGACCGCCGCTTCGACGTCGCCGGCATGCTGCTCGTGACCGGCTCGCTCGTCGCGCTGCTGGTCGCGCTCGACCAGGTCGCGACATGGGGCTGGGACGACAGTCGCGTGCTCGCGTTGCTGGCCGCCTTCGTCGTGCTGATGGCGGCCTTCGCCGTGCGCGAGCGGACCGCCGGCAGCATCGCGCTGGTGCCGCGCGACGTCGCCGCCGACCGCGGCTTCCGCGCCGTCCTGCTCGCCGTGCTGCTGATGTCGATGACCTTCTTCTCCGCGATGGTCTACGTCCCCCAGTTCATGGAGAAGGAGCTGGGCTTCTCGGCCCTCGGCGCCGGCGCCGGGCTGCTCCCGCTGCTGCTGCTGTTCGGCGGCGTCTCGTTCCTCTCCGGTCCGCTCTACGAGCGCTTCGGCGGGCGCGCGGTGATCCTCGCCGGCGCGCTGCTGCTGCCCGTCGCGATGGTGCTGCTGTCGCTGCCGGGGGCCGGTTCGGGATACCTCGCGCTCGTGCCGGGGATGGCGCTGCTCGGCCTCGGCGTCGGCCTCTTCTATCCGAGCGCTGCGACAGCGGCCGTCTCCTCGCTCGCCGAGTCGCGCTCGGGTCTCGCCTCCGGCCTGCTCTACATGCTGCAGGTCGCCGGCGGCTCGCTCGGCCTCGGCGCCGCGACCACGATCGTCAGCGACGCGCCCAGTCTCGTCGAGGGGATCCAGCGGGCGATGCAGGTCGGCGCCGCCTTCGCCGCCGTCGGCGTGCTCGTCGTGCTGCTCGGGGTGCGCCCGCGCAGACCGGCCGCCGTCGCCGACCCCTAGCCCTGCAAGAAGATCCGCACCGTCTCCGGCGTCGCCGCGACGAAGTCGGCGCGGAAGGCGGCGTCGTCGGGCCAGTCGCGCTTGGGCACGAGGCGGCGGACCATCGTCAGCGCCAGCGGCTGCTCGGCGAACGGGTACGGCGTGCAGCGCAGCCGCCACGGGCCGAGCGGGTCGAGTGTCATCCGCGCTCTGCCGCCCTCGGCGGTCGGGATCGCTTCGGCGACGCCTCTGGAGCTGCCGCCCTCCAAATCGCCGAGGCCGCAGAAGAGCGATACGAGGTCGGCGACCTGCAGCAGCGCGTAGTCGTGCCAGCGCTCGCCCTCCTCGACCCCCAGCTCGGCGGCGAGGGCGTCCTGTCGCTCCTCCTCCTGGTCGCAGAAGAGGTCGGCCCGCGCCCGCAGCTCGGGGCTCAGTCTCATCGGCCCGGCCGGCACGACGCCGTAGCGCTGCCGGTAGAGCCCGCTCATGTGCATCGAGACGAGCAGCCCTGCGTAGCGGTCCTCATCGGCGACGACCTCGACGCCGGCACGGTAGAAGGCGAGGTGCGGGATCACGTCGACGCCGAGGAAGTTCTGCGGCGCGCCGCTGGCCGGGTCGATCCGCGGCCGCCGGTCCCAGACCGACCAGCCGTCATCGTGGCGCGTGGCGGCGAGCACGGCGGAGGCGTGGCGCGCCGGCCGCGCGAAGCCCTCCCCGCCCCAGGCCGCGACGAGCTGGCCGGCGAGGTCGCCGTGGTCGGGCTGGAGCACGATCTGCCAGGCGTCGCCGGCGTCGCGGACGAGCATGGGGCGAGCCTACCCCGCCGGCCCGCGCCGCGCGCAAGCCGCCGCCCGCCGCCGACCCGAGCCGCGCGCAGCGCGCCGCAAGCCGCCGCCCGCGCCCACCGCGCACACCGCTTTCGGTTTGGCGCGCGCGCCGTCGGGGAGGATCGCATTCGATGTCAGTAGGTTCCGCCGCCGTGCTGCAGTGCCGCGATCTCCACCTCAGCTACGGCTCGACCGTCGCGCTCGACGGACTGTCGCTGGATGTCGAGCCCGGTCGCATGACCGGCTTCGTCGGGCCCAATGGCGCTGGCAAGACCAGCACGATGCGGATCATCCTCGGCGTGCTCGGTCCCGACCGCGGCGAGGTCACCTGGAACGGCAGAGCGCTCGGCGCCGCGACCCGCAGCCGCTTCGGCTACATGCCGGAGGAGCGCGGCCTCTATCCGAAGATGCGGGTCGCCGACCAGCTCGTCTACCTCGCGCGGCTGCACGGGCTCGACGGCCAGCAGGCGCGGCGCGCGACCGACGACCTGCTGGAACGGCTCGGGCTGGTCGATCGCGCCGGCGACGAGCTGGAGTCGCTCTCGCTCGGCAACCAGCAGCGCGTTCAGCTCGCCGCCGCGCTCGTGCACAGACCGGATCTGCTGGTGCTCGATGAGCCCTTCTCCGGGCTCGACCCGATCGGCGTCGACGTGCTCGCCGGCGTCCTGCGCGAGGAGGTCGAGCGGGGCGCGCCGGTGCTCTTCTCCTCCCATCAGCTGGAGCTGGTCGAGCGGCTCTGCGACACGGTCGCGATCGTCAAGGCCGGCAGGATCGTCGCGGCCGGCGAGGTCGAGCGGCTGCGGCGCGAGAACCGTCGCCGGATGGTCCGCGTCGCGATCGACGGCCGCGACGACGCGAGCTGGCTCGACGGCCTGCCCGGTGCCGAGCCGGTCCCGCGCAGCGACCACGAGCGCGGCCTGCTGATCGCGCTCGCCGACGACGTGGACGCCCAGGCGGTGCTCGACCGCGCCCGCGCCGCCGGTCCCGTCACCCACTTCAGCGAGGTCCTGCCGACGCTCGCCGAGCTGTTCCGCGAGGTCGTCGCCGAGACGCCGGCGGACGCGATCGCGGACGGCGGCACCAGCGGCACGGCGCCGCGGCAGGCGGTCGCATGAACTCCCCGCGCTGGCTCGTCGCCCGCCGCGAGCTGACCGAGCGCGCGCGCAGCCGCGCATTCCAGGTCGGCACCGCGATCCAGCTCGTCGCGATCCTCGTCGTGCTCGCGATCGCCGCCTTCACCGGCGGTGGCGACGAGACGAAGAAGGTCGCGCTCGTCGGCGCCGCCTCGCAGCCGTACGCGCAGGCGCTGCAGTCGGCCGGTCCCGCGCTCGACGCGACGATCGAGACGACCGCCTACGACGACCGCGCCGCCGCCGTGCGCGCGGTCGAGGACGGCGACGCCGACGTCGCGGTGATCGACGGCCGCGAGGTGCTCGTCGAGGACGATCCGGACGACACGCTCGCCGCGGCGGTGCAGGCGACGCGCCGCCAGCTCGCGCTCAGCGACGCGCTCGACAGAGCCGGCGTCCCGGCCGCCGAGCTGAGCGCCGCGCTCGACCCGGCGCCGCTGCGCGTGCAGGTGCTGGAGCCGGAGAACGAGGACCGCGGCGCGCGCCAGGGGATCGCGTTCATCGCCGTGCTGCTGCTCTACCTGGCGATCTTCACGTACGGCCTGTGGGTCGCCGGCGGGATCGTCGAGGAGAAGTCCTCGCGCGTGATCGAGGTCGTGCTGAGCGCGATCCGCCCGCGCGAGCTGCTGGCCGGCAAGATCGTCGGGCTCGGCCTGCTGGGGCTGGCGCAGTTCGTGCTGGTGCTGATCGTCGGCGTCGCCGGCGCGCAGCTGCTCGACGCCGTCGACCTGCCGCACGTGACCGTCGGCTGGGTCGCGATCATCGCGCTCTGGTTCCTGCTCGGCTACGCCCTCTACGCCTGCCTCTACGCGGTCGCCGGCGCGCTCGTCTCGCGCCAGGAGGACCTGCAGTCGAGCACCGGCGCGCTCAACATGGTCGTGATCGGGGCCTACATCCTCTCGTTCGTCGCGTTGCAGAGCCCCGACGGCGGCATGCTGACCGTCCTCTCCTTCCTGCCGCCGAGCGCGCCGATGGCGATGCCGGCGCGCTGGCTGGTCACCGACGTGCCGACCTGGCAGCTGCTCGTCTCGATCGCGCTGACGCTCGTCGCGATCGTCGCGATGCTGAAGCTCGCGACCGCCGTCTACTCGCGCGCGGCGCTGCGGATCGGGCCGAAGCTGTCGCTGCGCGGCGCGCTCGCCTCGCGCGAGGGCTGAAGCCGCCCGCGGCGCGCGCCTGCCCGGCCGGCGGCCACCACCGCGAGCGCGGCGGACAACCGACACCAGCTCGGCGGGCCGCACCACTGGGCGCATGGAGCCGTGACCGGGAGGCTTCTTCCCGTCACCGCACACGAACTTCGGAAGGAACCGACCATGCGCATCATCCCCACCAGCCTCGCCGCCCTCGCCGCCGTCGCCGCGATCGCGACCGCCGGCTGCGGCTCCGGCGACGAGACCGCCGAGAAGCTGCAGAAGCAGGGCCAGCAACTGCAGGAGAGAGGTGCTGCGCTGCAGGAGAAGGCGAGCACGATCGCCAGACAGGTGCAGGACGGCAAGATCGACCCGGAGGAGGCCTCCAGAGAGATCCAGGAGGACGCCGAGGCGATCACCGAGGAGGCGACCGACGTCGCCGGTGAGGCGATCGACGACCTCCAGGACGACGGGCGCATTCCGGACGAGGCGAAGGAGCAGCTCGAGGCCGCCAAGCAGCAGCTGGAAGAGGCGACCAGATAGCGCGCTGAACGGGACCGCTGTCGCCGCCGATCGCGGCCTGCTAATGATGGGCCGGCCGAGCGCACCGGGAGCGGGTGCGCTGCACGCGAGGAGCTGGCATGGAAGGCCGACGACGGGATCGCGACCACGAGCTGCCTGACCAGCGCACGCTGCTGCCGCTGCGCGTCGCCTGCGCGATCGGGCTCTGCGACTCCGTCGTCGCGCTCAGCACGGCCGTCCTGTCACGACCGCAGGCGGTCAGCATCGTGATCGGGCTCTGCTGGGTGGCGGCGTGGGCGGCGGCGCTGGCGACCACCCCGCGCTGGGCGGCGGCCGTCGCCGCGCACGGCTGGGTACTCGTGCCGGCGGGACTGCTGGCGCTGACGCCGGCGCTGTTCGACGGCGGCTATCCCGGCAACCTCGCGACGCAGCCGATGTGGATCGCGCTCGTCGCCGCCGCGCTCGCAGGCTGGCGCGTGACGCTCGCCTGCGGCGCGACGCTGTGCGCCGGCAAGCTCGGCGTCTTCCTGGCGACCGGCACGTCGCTCGCGACCCTCTCCCCATGGCACGGCGAGCCGAGCGAGGCGACGACCGCGACGCTCGCGCCGCTGGCCGTCGCGCTGCTCGGCCTCGCCGGCGTCGCCGTGCTGCGCCACGTGCTGTCGGCGTGGACGACTGCGGAGGTCGCTCCGGTGGTGTCGTCCGCGGGCGGCTCGGCGGGGACTGCCGCTGTCGCTGCCCGGGTGGCGCCGATCGGCGCCGCGCCGACGGTGATCGCGACCGGCGAGTCGCCGGAACGGCCGCTCAGTCCGGCCGAGACGGCGGTCGTCGCCCTGCTCGCCGACGGGCTGACCCCGAAGCAGATCGCGCACGCGCGCGGCACGTCGCTGGCGACCGTGCGGACGCAGATCAAGCGCGCGAAGCGGGCGACCAGCGCTCGCACGCTCGACGAGCTGGTGGCGAGCGCGTGGCGGCCGGGCTGAGGCCGCTCGGTGGCGAGGCCGCGCCGCGCGAAGCCGCGCCACCGACCCCCGCCACCGACCGCCTGCGGCGCGCCGGCTTCGAGGCCGGCGCCTACGCCGTCGCCGCGGCGACCGCCTACGCCCTGCTGACGGTCCTGCTGCGCGCGACCGGCGGCGCGCGGCTCGGCGGTGTCGCCTGTTGCCTGCTGCTGCTCGCGGCGGCCGCGCTCGTCGCGCGCCGTCCGGCCGCGGCGCTCAGCGTCGTCTGCCGGCGCCCCACGATCGCACCCGTTGTCGGCGCGGCGCTCGGCGGCGCATTCGCGCTGCTCGGCGCCGCCGACGGGCGTCTGCTGTTCCTGCCGGCGCTGCTGTTGCTGGCGACGCTCGGCGTCGTCGTCGGCGCCCGTCGCACGCTCGCCGCGTCGCTGCTGGCGGCCGCCGAGCTGCTCGCGCCGCTGCTGGCCGACTTCGACGCCGTCGAGCAGCGCCGGCTGCTGCTGCTGAGCGCCGCCGCTGTCGCACTCGTCCCGCCGCTGTTGGCGCTGCTGGCCGGTCGCGCGGCGAGCAGGGGAGAGTCTTGGTCGCTGAGCGACCAAGACTCTCCGGTGCTCGCGGCGGCCACGAGCGACGCGGCGCCTGAGCCCGCCCCGACGCCCGCTCCCCTCACCCCGCGCCAACGCGATGCGGTCGCGCTGGCGGCGGCAGGGCTGCGTCAGGGCGAGATCGCGGAGCGGATGGGGGTCTCGATCCACCAGGTGCGACGGCTGCTGCAGCAGGGCCGCGAACGCGTTCACGCGCGCACGACACGCGAACTGGTCGCGTGGGCGATGATGCAGGGGATCGTCGCGCCTCCGCAGGGGACTGAGACCGAAGCGAGACCTTCGAGCGACTGACGCGGGGGCTGCGATCCACTTTGATGTGCGCCGTTGCACGCACGGACACCGAATTGGAGGAGGACTCCATGCGTATTCAGAAGACACTGATCGCGATCGGCGCGGCCGGCATGATCGCCCTGACGGGCGCCGGCTGCGGCGACGACAAGGCGGAGGACACCGTCAAGACGCTGCAGGAGCAGGGCGAGAAGCTGCAGGAGAGAGGCCAGGCCCTGCAGGACAAGGCCGCGAGACTCCAGCAGGACTACAGAGACGGCAAGATCACCGCCGAGCAGCTCCAGGAGGAGCTCGAGAGAGACGCGAGAGCGATCCAGGAGGAGGCGACCGACGCGACCAGCGACGCGATCGACAACCTCAAGGACGCCGACATCCCCGACGAGGCGAAGGATCAGCTCGACGAGGCGCAGAAGCAGCTGGAGGAAGCGACGAGATAGTCGTCGCCGGGCGCCCGCGGCCACACGCCGCGGGCACATCCGCCCGCCGCTAGCGCCGCGGGCCCGCCGGAATCTCGTTGCGGCGGGCTCTCAGGCCCGCCGACGCCGGCCCGTTGACGGCCGGCAGCGCGCCGGCTCGCGCAGCGCTCGCGCTCCGCGCCGAGGCCCGCGCCTTCGAAGCCTTCGAAGCCTGCGCCGCCCAGTTCGGTATCACCGGCGTCTCGCGCAGCAGCGTCGGCCAGGTCTCCTCGTCGAGCACGCCGCTCTCCGTGATCCCCTTCGACGCCTGGTAGGCGCGAACGGCCGCGGCCGTGCCCGGACCGTAGTCGCCGTCGACTCTGAGCGACGCGCCGGCACCGTTGAGGTGCTGCTGCGCGAGCACGACGAGGTCGCCGCGCGAGCCGCTTCTGGAGCCGTTGGCGCGCAGCGTCGGGTAGCGCGGGGAGTCGAGCACGTCGAGCGCCTCGACCTCGGCGCCGACCGCGCCCCAGTCGGAGGCGGAGGCGAAGTCCCACACCCACCAGCTGACGCCGGTCGCGCCGTAGCCGAGCGACAGCTGGCGGAAGCGGCGCACGTCGGCGGCGGCGGTCCCGTCGTAGGTCTGCCCGAGCGGGTAGATCGGCGTCTCGTAGACGGTGTTGTACTGGTAGGTGATCTGGAGGCTGGTGTCGACCGACGTGCCGATCGTCTTCCAGTAGACCTGCGGCAGGTTGAAGGTCGCGCCGCCGGGGGCCATGAAGACCGAGTACGGGAAGCCCGGGTGGTAGTGCACGTACGGGAAGCTCGTGAGGCCGATCGGGAAGTCGTCGCCGACCGCCGCGCGCAGCGCTCTCGTGTACCGCTGCGCCTGCGCGTACTTGCCCTCGTAGGCGCCCTCGGCGTCGATCACGAAGCAGTCGGCGCCGGCCGCCTTCGATGCCGCGGCCGCCTGCGCCTCGCCGATCGGGTCGTTGCCGTAGACGAACTGCCAGCCGCAGACGTTGAGGCCGGTCGCCTTCAGCTCCGCGATCGCCGCCTGCGAGAACTGCGACCAGACGTTGCTGCCGTCGGCGCTCTTGAGGAAGATCGTCCGCACACCGGCCGCCGCCGCCTTCTCGGCGATCGCCGCGGCGTCGCCGCCGGCCGCTCTTCTGAGGTACCAGATCCACATCCCGCTGCCGTCGAAGACGCTTCTGCCGGGGCCGGGATCGCTCACCGGCGGTCTGGTCGGCTGCGGTCTCGTGACCGTCACGGGCGGCTTGCGGACCGTGATGCGGACGGCGTTGGAGTACTTCGGCCCCGGCATCACGATCCGGATCGCACCGCTGACGGCGTCCTTCGGCACGCTCACGAGCAGCCGCGTGCTGCTGCGGAAGCTGCCGCCGACGCGCCGCTTGCCGGCCTTGCCGGAGCTGCTGCGAACGGGGAACTCGACCTTCGCGCGCCTGTTCATGCCGCCGGCGCCGACGAGCATCTTGCCGCCGCGCACGACGATCTTGTGCGAGCCCTGACAGGGGTAGGGCGTCGAGGAGCAGCGGGTGAAGACGATCTTCGGCCGCTTGACCGATCTCGGCAGCGCCGCCTGCGCGCTGGCGGCGGTGCTGTGGACGGCGACCGCGCCGGCGAGCGCGAGCAGCAGCAGGAACAGGTGGCGGGGAAAGGCGTGCATGCGAGTCGATCCGGCGGTGGCAGCTTAGGCGCCCGACCCGGCTGGATCTGGGCGCTCCGTTGCAAGCCCTCAACACGACTATGCCGCACGTGATGCGGTGTGAAGGTTGCGGTCGGGGCGCACGACGACGATCTCGCCGGGCGCGTTGGCCAACAGCCACGCCGTCTCGCCCGGCGTGAAGCCGTCGCCGCCGGCGCCGGTCTCAGCCGCCACCACGATCCGGTCATAGCGCTCGTGGCGCAGCATCTGGCGCAGTGCATGGCGCGAGTCACGCCCCTTCTCGATCCGCGTGTCGACGGGCACGCCGAAGCGGCGCGCGCGCTGCTCGACGGCGTCCAGCAGCGCCAGCGCGACGGCACTCTGGCGCGGCAGCGCGCAGTCGAGCGAGAGGTGCAGCGGCACCTCCGCGAGGTAGACCGGCACGAGCGTCGCCTGCTCCGCGCGCGCCAGCCGCAGCGCGGCCTCCAGCGCCGGCAGCGACAGCTCTCTGCCGAGGAAGGGGAAGAGCACGCGGCCGGGGCCGAGCGCCGGCAGCGCGCGCGCCGCGCGGCGGCCGCGCACGATCCAGGCGGCGGTCGCGCCGATCGCCAGCAGCGCGAGCGTGACGAGCAGGTCGATCATCGCGCGCCGCCCTCGCCGCGCGGCGGCGACGCGCCGGCGTCCGGCTCGGCCCCTTCGCGCCTCGTCCGGTCCGCGACGATCCGCACGTCGATCCCCGGCAGCGCCGCCAGCAGCCGGCTCGGCAGCGACGGCCGCAGCAGCCGCTGGAGCGCGGTGCGGTGGCTCGGCTCGCCGATCAGCACGTAGGTCGTGCCGCGCTCGCGCGCGACCCGCCGCACCGTCGCGACGAGGTCGTCGCCCTGCTCGACGAGCAGGTGGGCGCCGAGCACGACCGCGAGGCGGCGCAGCGCTTCGAGCTGCGCCGCCTCGCCGTCGTCCAGCTCGCGCGGCGGCTGGACCCACAGCAGGTCGAGGTCGGTCCCGAGCCGCTGCGCCGAGCGCCACGCGCGCCGCACGACCCGCTGGGAGGCCGGTGTCGGCTCGACCAGCGCCAGCAGCCGCTCGCCGATCGCGGCCGGCGCGGCGGTCGCGAACAGCCGCTCCTCGTCGCGCCGCTGCGGCGGCCCCGGCCCGACGACCCGCCGCGCCTCGACCTCCTCGGCGACCTGGCGCAGCGCCACCTCACGCAGCGCCGACAGGTGCTCGACCTTGAAGAAGTTGTTCAGCGCCGACTCGATCCGCTCGGCCGGATAGACCTTGCCGGCGCGCAGCCGCTCGATCAGCGCCTCCGGCGTGAGGTCGATCAGGACCAGCTCGTCAGCGTCGCCGAGCACCTCGTCGGGGACCGTCTCGCGCACGCGCGTCGTCGTCAACTCGGCGACCTGGTCGTTGAGCGATTCGAGGTGCTGCACGTTGACGGTCGAGTACACGTCGATCCCGGCGGCGAGCACGTCGGCGACGTCCTCGTAGCGCTTGGCGTGCTCCAGCCCCGGCGGGTTGGAGTGGGCCAGCTCGTCGATCAGGCACAGCTCCGGCGCGCGCGCGACGATCGCCGCCACGTCCATCTCCTCCAGCAGCGCGCCGCGGTGGTCGACGCGTCGCCGCGGCACGACCTCCAGCCCCGCGGCCTGCGCGACGGTCTCCGCGCGGCCGTGGGACTCGAGGTAGCCGATCACGACGTCGCGGCCGGTCTCGGCCTCGGCCTGGCCCTCCTGCAGCATCCGGTACGTCTTGCCGACGCCGGCCGCCATCCCGAGGAAGACCTTCAGCCGCCCGGACATCAGGCACCCAGCAGGTTGTGCACCACGAGGTCGACGAGCTTGATCCCGACGAACGGCGCGATCAGGCCGCCGAGGCCGTAGATCAGCAGGTTGCGGCGCAGCAGTGCGGTCGCGCCGAGCGGACGGAATCTGACGCCGCGCAGCGCGAGCGGCACCAGCAGCGGGATCACGAGCGCGTTGAAGACGATCGCCGAGACGATCGCCGAGCGCGGCGAGCCGAGGTCCATCACGTTGAGCGCGTCGAGCGGACCGGTCGTGCTGCCGGCCGCCGCGTAGGTGGCGGCGAAGATCGCCGGCAGGATCGCGAAGTACTTCGCGACGTCGTTGGCGATCGAGAAGGTCGTCAGCGCGCCGCGCGTGATCAGCAGCTGCTTGCCGACCTCCACGATCTCGATCAGCTTCGTCGGGTTGGAGTCGAGGTCGACCATGTTGCCGGCCTCGCGCGCCGCCTGGGTGCCGGTGTTCATCGCGACCCCGACGTCGGCCTGCGCCAGCGCCGGCGCGTCATTGGTGCCGTCGCCGGTCATCGCGACCATCCGGCCGCCCTGCTGGTGCTCCCGGATCAGCGCCAGCTTCGCCTCCGGCGTCGCCTCCGCGAGGAAGTCGTCGACGCCGGCCTCCTGCGCGATCTTCGCTGCCGTCAGCGGGTTGTCGCCGGTCACCATCACCGTTCGTATGCCCATCGCGCGGAGGTGGTCGAAGCGCTCTCTCATCCCCTCCTTGACGACGTCCTGGAGGTGCACGACGCCGAGCGCCTGGTTGTCCTTGGCGACCGCCAGCGGCGTGCCGCCGTCGCGCGCGATCTGGTCCATCGCCGCTCTCAGCTCCGGCGGCGTGCTGCCGCCCTCGGTCGCGATCCAGCGCTCGATCGCGTCGCCGGCGCCCTTGCGCAGGCGCGTGCCGTTGAAGTCGACGCCGGACATGCGCGTCTGCGCGGTGAAGGGGACGAAGCGCGCCTCGTGCTCGCTCAGCTCGCGCCCGCGGATCCCCAGCCGCTCCTTCGCCAGCACGACGATCGAGCGTCCCTCCGGCGTCTCGTCGGCGAGCGAGGAGAGCTGCGCCGCCTCGGCCAGCTCGCGCTCGCTGACGCCCGGCATCGGCACGAACTCCGACGCCTGGCGGTTGCCGAGCGTGATCGTGCCGGTCTTGTCGAGCAGCAGCACGTCGACGTCGCCGGAGGCCTCGACCGCGCGGCCGCTGAGCGCGAGCACGTTGCGGCGCACCAGCCGGTCCATGCCGGCGATCCCGATCGCGCTCAGCAGCGCGCCGATCGTCGTCGGGATCAGCGCGACCAGCAGCGCGATCAGCGTCACGATCGAGGTCGCGGTGCCGGCGTAGTCGGCGAACGGCCGCAGGGTGATCACGACGACGAGGAAGATCAGCGTCAGGCCGGCGAGCAGGATCCCGAGCGCGATCTCGTTCGGCGTCTTGCGCCGACTCGCGCCTTCGACGAGGGCGATCATGCGGTCGAGGAATGACTCGCCCGGCTTCTGCGTGATCTCGACGTGGATCTCGTCGGAGAGCACGCGCGTGCCGCCGGTGACGGCCGAGCGGTCGCCGCCGGCCTCGCGGATCACCGGCGCCGACTCGCCCGTGATCGCCGATTCGTCGACGGAGGCGATCCCCTTCACGACGGTGCCGTCGCCCGGGATCGTCTCGCCCGCGAGCACGACGACGACGTCGCCCGGCTGCAGCTCGCCGGCGTTCTTGCTGCCGCCGTCGCGCAATCTCGCGACGGTCGTGCTGCGCATCGCGCGCAGCGACGCCGCCTGCGCGCGGCCGCGGCCCTCGGCGATCGCCTCGGCGAGGTTGCCGAAGATCACCGTCAGCCACAGCCAGATCGCGACGGTGAGGGTGAACCAGCCGGGATCGTCACCGCCGCCGGCGATCCACGCGCCGGTGCTGATGACGGCGCCGATCTCGACGACGAACATGACCGGGTTGCGGACCATCTGCCGCGGGTCAAGCTTGCGCACGGCCGCGGGCAGCGCGCTGCGCAGCACCTGTGCGTCGATCATCGGGAGGACTCCTCGTCAAGGGCGATGTTGAGTTGCAGGACGTTGACGCCGGGCTGGCCGAAGAGGCCGAGGCCGCGGCCGTCGGTGTGGTCGTCGATCAGCTGTTGGATCCGCTCCAGCGGCAGCTCGCGGACGGCGGCGATGCGGTGCGCCTGGATGCGCGCGTTGTCGACGGTGATGTGCGGGTCGACGCCGGAGGCCGAGGTCTGGACGGCGTCGGGCGGGATCTCGCCGCGCGTGAGGCCGCTGTCGTATCTGCCCTCGCGCTTGAGGTAGGCGTCGGCGTTGTCGCCGATCGCGTCGGCGGTGTCCTGGCCGTTGGGACCGGCGTTGGAGAAGAAGGTCGCCGACGGGTTGTACTCCGACTGCGACGGGCGGCTGTGGAAGTACCGCGCGCTCGTGAAGCCCTGGCCGAGCAGGCGCGAGCCGACCACTCTGCCGTCGCGCTCGATCTGCGAGCCGTTGGCGGCGTCGTTGAACGCGACCTGGCTGACGCCGGTGACCGCGAGCGGGTAGAGCAGGCCGAGCACGAGCGTCAGCACGACGAGGCCGACGGCGGTCGCTGTGAGGTCCTTCTTCATCAGAGCATCCGATCGGTGAGGCCCTGCACGACGGGGCCGAGCAGGAGGGCGGGGACGAACGTCAGCAGCGCGACGAGCAGGATCGTTCCGATCGCCAGCACGCCGAAGGTCGGCGTGTCGGTGCGCATCGTGCCGGGGCCGGCGGGGGCGACCTTGCGACCGGCGAGCGCGCCGGCGATCGCGAGCACCACGATCAGCGGCAGGAAGCGGCCCGCGAGCATCGCGCCGCCGCCGAGCAGGTCGGCGAAGGTGATGCCGAAGGCGCCGTCGTTGCCGGGGCCGTTGGGCTGCAGGAAGCCGGTGTAGCCGGCGAACGCCGAGCCGTTGTTGTTCGTCTGGGAGGTGTAGGCGTAGAGCGTCTCGGAGAAGCCCTGCGGGCCGCCGTTGTAGATCGATCTGAGGCCGTACTTGGAGGAGATCGCGATCGCGGTCGCCGCGAGCGTCAGCAGCGGCGCCGCGAGCGTGCCGATCATCGTCAGCTTCATCTCGCGCGCGCCGATCTTCTTGCCGAGGTACTCGGGCGTGCGGCCGACCATCAGGCCGGCGACGAAGACCGCCAGCAGGATGAACATCAGCATCGAGTAGAGGCCCGAGCCGACGCCGCCGAAGATCACCTCGCCGGTCATCATGTTGGCCATCGGGATCGCGCCGCCGAGGCCGGTCAGCGACTCCATCGCGGCGTTGACCGCGCCGCACGAGGCGACCGTCGTGACGACCGCGAAGAGGCTGCTTCCCTCGACGCCGAAGCGCGTCTCCTTGCCCTCCAGGTTGCCGCCGCCGATGCCGGCGAGGTGCTGCGCCGGCGTGCCGTGCGACTCGGCCGCGTAGACGATCGCGACGGCGACCGCGAAGAAGGCGAACATCGCGCCGTAGATCATCCAGCCCTGGCGGCGGTTGCCGACCATGCGGCCGAAGGTCGCCGTGAGCGCTGCCGGGATCACGAGGATCGCCAGCATCGAGACGAAGTTGACGAGGCCGGAGGAGTTCTCGAACGGCATCGCCGAGTTGACGTTGAAGAAGCCGCCGCCGTTGGTGCCGAGCAGCTTGATCGCCTCCTGCGAGGCGACCGGCCCGAGCGTGATCAGCTGTCTGACCCCTTCGAGGCTGGTGAACGCCTGCGCCGGCGAGAGCGACTGCACGAGCCCCTGGCTGACGAAGAAGAGCGCGAGCACGAAGGCGATCGGCAGCAGCACGTAGAGGAGCGCGCGCGTGAGGTCGCTCCAGAAGTTGCCGAGCGTTCTCAGGCTGCGCGCGCTGAAGCCGCGGATCACCGCGATCACGACCGCGATGCCGACGGCGGCGGAGGTGAAGTTCTGCACCGCCAGGCCGGCCATCTGGCTGAAGTTCGACAGCGTCGTCTCGCCGGCGTAGTACTGCCAGTTGGTGTTGGAGACGAACGAGGAGGAGGTGTTGAAGGTGACGTCGGCCGGGGCGGCCCCGAAGCCGGCCGGATTGAACGGCAGCGAGCCCTGCAGCCGCAGCAGCGCGTACAGCAGCAACCACGAGCCGAGGCTGAAGATCAGCACTGAACGGGCGTACGCCTTCCAGTCCTGCTCCTGGCGCGGGTCGACCCGCAGCAGCTTGTAGAAGCCGCGCTCGACCGGGCCGAGCACCGTGCCGAGGACGGCGTCGCCGCGGAAGACGCGGTGCATGTAGGCGCCGAGCAGCGGCGTCAGCGCGGTCAGGACCGCGCAGAAGACGAGGATCTGGATCCAGCCCTGGACGGTCATGACTTGGAGACCCGGTCCAGTCCTTCGATCAGTGCGAGCATCGCGGCGAAGAACGCGACCGCGAGTGCGATGACGAGAATGTCCATGACGACCACTGTGCGACCGCCGTCGCCCAGGGCCGATCAAGATTCAGCGGGGGCGCATCAAGATGTCGTTAAGGGCTCAGCGCGGGAGGCGCAGCAGCGCGGTGCGACGGGTGCGCGGGGTCCAGCGCGTGACGTAGGCGGCGTCGGCCGCGAGCGCCGTGCTCCACAGCATCCGGCCGCTGCGCGGCGGCGTGCCGCGCGGGCAGCCGCTGGGCCGATTGCCCTGGCGCGCGTGGCCGTGCTCGTGGCCTCTGTCGCGGCGAGCGGTGCCGCCGAGCGTCAGCAGCGTACGCGTGCGGCGACGGCCGCTCGTCGTCGTGATCCGCAGCCGCTGGTCGCAGGCGCGCGCCTCCACGTACAGCAGCGCGTGGCCGAGCACGCTCGGCTGCGACAGCTGCGTGCGGCGCGAGCGCAGGACGGTGCGGGCCTGGCCGGTGGCGAGGTCGCGCACGACGATCCGGCTGCCGTGGCGCGTCCCGACGGCGTAGGCGAGCTGGTCGCCGTCGAGCGAGGGGCGGCTGAGCGAGCCTCCCGATCTCGTCTGCACGACCGGCGCGACTGCCGCTCCCGCGAGCGACGCGACCAGCAGCTCATCGCCGCCGCGCGGGCGTGACATGCGCATCGCGACCCAGCGCTGCGAGACGGCCAGGCCGGTGATGCCGGCTCTGGCGTGCGGGATCGTCGCGACCTGCGCGCCGTCGGCAAGCGTCCGCACCTCGATCGCGCCGGGCGTCGCCGTCGCGAGGTTGCCTTCGCCGATCGCCAACCGCGTCGCGTAGTAGCTCGCCGGCCGCTGACCGGGGACGCGGATGACGGCGCGGCCGTCGCCCGGCACCATCCACGCCAGCGCGCCGTCGCTGACGGAGGGGTCGGTCGCGTCGGTCGCGACGAGGTTGGCGCGGGCATCCGCCGACGCCGCGGTCGGGCCGAGCAGCAGCGCGAGCGCCGCGGCGACGAGCAGCGCGGCGTCGGCGCGGCGCAGCGTGCGCAGCAGGCGCGGCTCGGCCGCCATCCGCTCGGCGAGGTGGATCCCGAGCGTGTCGAAGCGCGGCGCCATCGCGACGACCGGCAGCGCGCGGCCGAGTCCGAACGCGACGCCGATCGCCAGTCCGGTCGCGGGCGCGCCGAGCGCGACGCAGATGCCCGCCAGCGCCCACACCGCGAAGGCCAGCACGAAGGTCGTGAAGCCGAGCCCGAGCAGCACGCCGTAGAGCGCGGCCGCGAGCGGCAGCGGCAACGTGCGGCGCCACCGTTCGGGCACCTGCCGGCGGATCTGCGGCGCGACGCGCAGTCCGAGCCCGTCGGCGAGCGCCGCCGCCAGCGCGAGCGCGGCGGCGGCGATCAGCGCGAGGTCGGCGCCGTCGCCGGCGCCCCCGCCGATCACGCCCGCCTCCCCGCCCGCCCCGAGCGCCTGCCCGAGCACGCTCAGCAGGCCGAAGGTCAGCGCGCCGCCGAGCAGCGCGCCGGCGGCGAAGGTCGCGCAGGCGGCGCGGATCAGCCGCCGCCCCGACGCGCCCTCGCGCCCAGCCGCGCCGGCGAGCGTCTCGACCATCGAGAAGCCGCACGGCGACCAGGCGCCGGTGACGCCGGCCGCGAACGCGGCGGCGGCGAGCAGGAGGGTCGTCAGCACGGCGCCGCCCCAGCCGCGCGCGGCGCGCCGCCGCGGGCTGACAGCGTCAGCACGGGACCTGCGTCTGGAAGTACATGACGCAGAAGACTCTGCGATCGGCGTAGCAATAGCCCCTCAGCGCGGCGTCGCCGTTGATCCGTCTTCTGTGCGTCGAGCAGCAGTCGACCAGCCGCCGCACCTTGCCGCCGCAGCAGCGGTACCAGGAGCCGTCGACGCGCACGGGGATGCCGTAGCGGTCGGGGATCGCGTCCTGGCAGACGCGGCTGCGCGGCGCCGCCGGCAGCGGCCGGCCGTCGGGGTCGCGCAGGCGCCGGCCGCGCTCGTCGAGCGGACGGCCGTCGCGGTCGATCGGGCGACCGAGGTCGTCGACCGGCTTGCCGTCGCTGGCGCGCAGCGGGAAGCCGCGCAGGTCGATCCGCGGCAGCCCGGTCGGGTGCGGGCAGGAGGCGGTCGTGTAGATGTGGCCGCAGAAGTGGAACGCCTCCGCGTCCTCGGTTCCGGCCGCGAGCGTCCCGCCGCCGGCCGCGGCGACCAACCAGGCGCCGGTGCGGGCGAGGAAGCCGCGCCGCGAGCTGCCGGCCGCGACGCGATCGCTGAGGCGGTCGGACGCGCCGGCCGTGACGCCGTCGCTCTCTGTGCGCTCGGCGGCGCCGGCCGTGCCGCCGTCGCTCGCCGCCTCGTCGCGGCGCCGGCGCCCGCGCTCAGCCACCGTATGCCTCGAACAGCTCGCGCTCGCGCGTCTCGGCCGTCGCGACGAGCGACTCCAGCTGGCGCAGCGCGTTGAAGGTCCCCTGCGCGAGCACGGTGCCGTCGAGCGCGAGCACGATCGCGTACGGGCTGCCGGGGATCCCCAGCGCCTGCCAGACGGCCTGCTCGGCGACCTCGTCGAAGTCGCGCACCACCAGCAGCGGATCGTTCGCCAGCAGCGCGACCGACGGCGCCAGCGCCTGGCACATCGCGCAGCCCTGCGAGCTGAAGACGGCGACCGCGAAGCGCGTCCGCTCGCCCGGCTCGAAGCGCTCGATCAGCTCGACCGGGACGCCCAGCGGCGGCCCCTCGCCGGGGATCTCCAGCGCCGGCTGCGGCCCGACCGCGGCGCGCAGCTCGCCGACCTCGCGCGCCAGCGCGACCACCAGCACGGCGAGCGCCGCCAGCCCCGCGAGCGCGATCGCCAGCCCGATCGCCAGCCAGCCGGTCGCGGCGGGATCGACGTCGGGCACCGACGGCAGCGCCGCGAACGCGACCGCCAGCAGGGCGGCGCGCGCGACGGCCGGCGCGCCGACGCGGCCGCGCGCGCC
>NZ_JAWSTH010000093.1:0-24902 GCF_033542075.1 Conexibacter stalactiti | reverse complement strand
CCGGCGCCGTCATCGCGCTCGCGGCGCTCGGCGGGCTGGCCGCGGCGGCTGGACCGGCTGCCGCCGCCGACGACGCCGCCGGGCGGTTCGCCGCGCCGGCCCGCGAGGAGCGGCCGATGTATCGCTTCTGGAGCCCGACCGGCACGCTCGACCGCGCCTCGATCGACGCGCAGCTCGGCGCGATGGCCGACAGCGGCGCGGGCGGCGTGGAGGCGAGCACCTTCGTCTTCCCCGGCCCGCCGCCGCCCGGCTACGACGCCGCGACGGAGAGCTTCGGGACCCCGGCCTGGTCGCAGGCGACGAGCGACGTCTTCGAGTCCGGCAAGGCGCACGGGCTGCGCGTCGACCAGACCTATACGGCCGCATGGTCGGCCGGGACGCCGCGCGTCTCGCCCGACGGCGCCAGATCGGCGAAGCAGCTCTCGCTCGCCAGCACGCCCGTCGACGCCGGCGCGTCGTTCAGCGGCCCGCTGCCGACGAGCGCGCTGCCGGCCGGCGTCACGAGACGGGAGCTCGTCGCCGCCCTCGCCTACCGCTGCGTCGAGCGCTGCGACGGCAGCGGCGGCGTGCCCGTCCTCGACCAGGCGTCGGTCGTCGACCTGACCGGCGACGTGCAGCCCGACGGCACCGTCAGCTGGGCCGCCCCGGCGAGCCCCGCCGGCGCCAGCTGGCTGCTCGTCGGCGCATGGGAGCACGGCACCGGCCAGTGGATCTACATGGCCGGGACGCCGAGACGGACCTACCTCGTCGACCACTTCGACAAGGACGGCATCAACGAGGTCCAGGACTACTGGGACGACGAGGTCTTCACGCCGCGGCTGCGCGACGCGATGCGCGACAGCGGCGGCTCGCTCTTCTTCGACTCGCTCGAGCTGAACGAGTTCGGCAGAGAGGTGCGGCACTGGACGCCGGACCTGCTCAGAGAGTTCCAGGCACGGCGCGGCTACTCGCTGGTGCCCCACCTCGCGGCGATCGCGGTCGCGAGACCGTCGTTCGAGTTCGCCGGCGACGTCGGCAGACGCGTGCGCGAGGACTACAACCGCACGCTCAGCGACCTCTTCCGCGACAACCACCTGCTGCCGCTGCAGCAGTGGGCGGACACGCTCGGGATGACCGTCCGCGGTCAGGCGTACAGCTCGTGGGGGCCGACGCCGCTCGACGCGATGGAGATGTACACGCTGCAGGACGTCCCGGAGGGCGAGGATCGCTCCTTCACGCAGGCCGACCCGCTCAACCGGATCGAGACACGCGGCTCCGACGCCTGGCGCGCGATGTCGAGCGCGGCCGCGTGGGGTGAGAGAGCGATCGTCTCGACCGAGTGCTGCTCCTCCGGCACGATGTTCCGCTACCCGCGCGAGACGCTCGCCGCGCACGTCAACCAGCAGTTCTCGACCGGCGTCAACCAGATCGTGTTCCACGGCTGGGCGGACCGCAGCCCGCAGCTCGCGAGCGCGTGGCCGAGCTGGGAGGCGTTCGGCATCGGCAGCGTCGCCGACAGCTACGGGCCGCACAACCCGAGCTGGCAGGACGACAAGGCGTTCAACGACTACATCGGCCGGGCACAGACGGTGCTGCGCGCCGGCGAGCTGCGCCGCGACGTGGCGATCTACCACCAGGGGCAGGGCCACAGCGCCGCCGGAGAGACCGGCGATCCCTACCTGGTCGACGAGCGGCTGGAGCAGGCCGGCTACCAGCACGGCTTCATGAACCGCACGATGGTCGCCGCCGATCGCGCCCGCGTCAGCGGCGGCCGGCTCGACCCCGAGGGACAGGCGTTCGGCGCCTTCGTGATCGACAACGTCGCCAACGTCAACAGTCAGACCGGCGCGCTCGACCTCGCGACGGCGCGCAGAGTGCTGAGCTGGGCGAAGGCCGGGCTGCCGATCGTCTTCGCCGGCCCGCTGCCCGACCGCGTCTTCGGCAACCATCCCGGGCAGGACGCGCAGCTGCGCGCGCTGGTCGAGCAGATCGTGGCGCAGCCGTCGGCGACGCACGTCGCGTCGGAGGCCGAGATCGTCGGCGCGCTGAGCGCCGCCGGCGTCACCCCCGCGGCTGCCTTCGAGCACCCGAGCCCGATCTCCGGCGTCCACCGCGAGACCGACGACACGCACTACTGGTTCCTCTTCAACCACGGCGACGAGACCGTCTCGACGAGCGTCGCGCTGCGCGGCGCCGGTCTGCCGTACCGGCTCGACGGCTGGAGCGGCGAGACGACGGCGGTCGCGCGGTACGAGCGCACGGCCGACGGCGTCCGCGTGCCGCTGCGGATCAGATCGGGCGACGCCGCGATCATCGCGCTCTCGACCGCGAAGCTCGCCGGCGAGCCGCCGGCGGCACACGTCGCCGCGACGACCGCCGACGAGGCTCGCTACGGCGCCGACGGCACGCCGCGGCTGCGCGCCGCGAGCGCCGGCACGTACACGGCGACGCTCGGCGACGGCCGGCGCGTCGAGACCGCGATCGGCGGCGTGCCGGCAGTGAAGCCGCTGAGGGAATGGACGCTCGACGTCGTCTCCTGGCAGCAGGGCGCGACGTTCACCGACGTCGCGAAGGTCCCGCTGGCGCCGGTCGACGTCACCGCCGGCGGCGACGGCCGCCTGCCCGCGTGGAACGCGATCGCCGCGATCGGCAACCGCTCCGGCGTCGGCACCTACCGGACGACGATCGACCTCGGCGCCGGCTGGGACGGCGGCCACGGCGCCTACCTCGACCTCGGCCGGGTGCTCGGCTCCTTCACCGTGAAGGTCAACGGCACGGCGGTCGCGCAGCCCAACCAGGTCGTGCCCGACCGCATCGACCTCGGCCCGCACCTGCGCGCCGGCAGCAACGAGATCGAGGTCCGCGTCGCCTCGCTGCTCGGCAACGCGGCGGTCGCGGGGGTCAGCGACCCGTACGGGCTGATCGGCCCGGTGGCGCTCGAGCCGTACGGCGAGGTCGCCGTGCCGCTCGGCGGCGGTGGGCAGCCGGAGCCGCCGAGAAACGGCCCTGAGCCGCCCAGAAGCGGCCCCGCGCCGCCGACCGGAACGCCGCAGCCGCCGCGCGACCGCACGAAGCCGCGCGTGACCAAGGCCAAGCTCACGCAAGCGGCCCGTCGCGGCACGGCGATCTCCATCCGCTTCACGCTCTCGGAGCGGGCACGGGTGCGCGCGACGCTCGAACGCAAGCGGAGCGGCCGGGTCCGCGGCGGCCGCTGCGTCGTGGGCGGCAAGCCGGCGGCGAGCGGCAAGCGCTGCGTCGTGTGGCGCGCCGTCCGCGGCCGCACGGTCGACGCGAAGGCCGGCACGCGCACGGTCACGATCGCGACCAAGCGCCAGTCGCGCGGCCTGCCGCTCGGCGCCTACCGCGTCACGCTGCGCGCGACCGACGCCGCCGGGAACGGCTCGACGGCCGTTCGCACGACGTTCCGGATCGCGAGGTAGGTCGCCGCACCGCGGGGCCGGCGTGCCGCGCCGGCCCCGCGCGGTGAGCACCGCGGAGCGGCGAGCATCGCGAAGCTCGACGTCCGAAATCCGCTAGGAATGGCGCCCGCCGGCGACGACGATCCGCTCCATGGACCGAATTGAGGTGCAGTTCGATGTCGCCGGTGCCGCGTGCGCCGGCTGGGTCTACGAACCCGAGCAGGAGCGCGCCGGGCCGGCGCAGCGGCGCCCGGTCGTCGTGATGGCGCACGGTCTGTCGGGGACGCGCCGCGACGGGCTGGGCCCGTTCGCCGAGCGCTTCGCCGGCATCGGCGCCGTCGCGCTCGTGTTCGACCATCGCGGCTTCGGCGACAGCGCCGGAACGCCCGACCTGTTCCACCCCGCCCGCCAGCTCGAGGACTGGCGCAGCGCGATCGCCTGCGCGCGCGGGCTGCCCGGCGTCGACCCCGCCCGCGTCGTCACGTTCGGCTCGTCGATGGGAGGCGGCAACGCGCTCGCGGCGGCCGCGGGCGACCGGCGCGTGGCGGCCGCGATCAGCCAGGTCCCGTTCCTCGACATCATCCGTCAGGCGCATCGTGCCGCTCCGCGGACGACGGCCAAGATGGCGCTTGCCGCGATCCGCGGTCGGCCGCTGCCCGCCGTCGGGCAACCGCACGAGGCGGCGTTCATCAACGCGCCCGACAGCGAGGCGGGCTGGCGGCACGCGATCACTTCGACGTCTACGACGGTCCCGGTCACGCGGCCGTGGTCGCCGACCAGCTGGAGTTCCTCGAACGCCACGTCTTCGGTCGATGAATGGTCACAAAAGATGAGTGGTAATTACTCATGACAGCCGCACGAGCGTGTCCGATAGTCCCGCGGATGCATCGCACGCTTCGCGCGGCCGGTCTCGCCGCGACCCTCCCCGCCCGCGCGCGCCTGGGCGTGCTGCTGGGCGCCGTGCTCGCGCTCGGCCTGCTGCTGCCATCCACCGGCGCGGCGATGAGACACCTCTCCAGCGACGTCGGTGACGCCGATCCGTGCGCTTCGACCGGCGACGACGGCGGTGTCTTGGTCAAGCGCAACATCGGCGGCAGAGACTCGCTCAGACCGGTCGACGTGCTGCTGCAGTGCTCGCCGAAGATGGAGATCCCGTTCGGGACGCTGATCGCCGACGACATCGTCGCCAAGCACTACGGCGGCAACTGGCGCGGCAGCCCGTTCTTCCGCGGCGACATGGACTACAGCGACAGCGACAGCAGATTCCGCTGGCTGAACACCAACGGCGCGCCGTTCATCCACGGCAACATCGCCGAGGCGCTGCGGCTGCAGACGTTCCAAGGCAACAGAGCGATCGCCAACGCGCTGATCGCCGCCGGATCGTCCGCGATCACCGCGATCGGCGCCAGCGTGATCGTCTGCGCCGTCGGCGGGCTCCCCACGTTCGGGATCGCCTGCGCCACGATCCCCGCGGCGATCGGCGGTGCGGTGGTCGCCGCCGTGACCGCCGCGGCGACCGCGGTGGTCAAGGACTTCCTCACCGCGCAGTACAACCGCTACAGCGCGATGGCCGACGCCGACTGGTTCGTCTGGAGCGACACGAAGGTCTTCTGGAACAGCTTCGGCGACATCACCGACACGATGATCAACCCATCGCTGACGAATCCGAATCCCAACCCGTTCCGCACCGACCACGTGCGGATCGGCGTGCAGTTCAGCAACGTCGCGACCGGTCAGGGCGCGGAGTACTTCAGCGCCACGGCGAAGGACGCGAGCGCGTCTGCGACGGCGGCGCAGCGCGCGCCCGACGCGACGCTCGAGGGGCGCTCGCTGGGCGAGCAGATCGCGACGACGAACTTCAACGCCGGCACGCGCGGCATCTCGCCCGCGGGCGAGAAGCGGGTTCGCACCGGCACCGACGCGCGCGACACGCTGCGCGGCGCCGATGGTGACGACACGCTGCGGGGGCGCGGCAACGACGACCGCGTGTACGCGGGCGCGGGCGCCGACAACGTCGACGGCGGCGCCGGCGACGACCGCCTCGACGGCGAGGCCGGCCGTGACAACCTGTTCGCCGGGCCTGGCGACGACCGCGTCGTGGGCGGGGCCGGACACGACGTCCTGCTCGGCGGACCCGGCCGCGACGTGCTCGCCGGCGGCCCCGGCTCCGACATGATCGTCGACGCGCAGGGGCCGACGGTCGTGCGCACGGGGGCCGGTGGGCGCGGCGGGGACTTCGTCAACGTCCGCGATGGGCGCGACGACGACGTCGTGATCTGCTCGGGCGGCCGCAGCCGGGTCGTGGTCGACCGTGGAGACGAGGTGCGCGGCCGCTGCGGTGCGGTCGTGCGGAGAGGCAGGATCTTGCGCATGCCGGTGCGCCGCTGACCGGGGCAGTCGCCACGATCGACGACTTCCCGGGGTGGCCGGCGCGCTACGCCGTCAGCGTCAGGGCGTCGCGCGCGTGGTCGACCATCGCGCGGGTGACGTCGGCGAGACGGGGATCGGCGTCGGCCTCGCCGACGGAGACGAGGGCGCGGTCGGCGTAGTGGCGGGCGATCGCGGCGAGCGCGGTCGGGCCGACGAAGCTGCGAGAGGCGGGGTCGAAGTCACCGCCTGCGAGCGTGACCGCTGCCGGCGGGGAGTCGTGGCGTGAGAGCAACGACGTCGCCGGAAGGCTGGTGGTGACGACGGCGAAGCGGACGTTGCGGGCGATCAGCGCCGCCGCGATCGGGACGGCGAGCGGGCCGCCGTCGAGGAAGATCGTCTCGTCTGGGCGGAGGGCGTCGACGGCGTGCTCGGCGATGCCCCGGAGGGCGGCATCGGCGGCGGCGTCCGGCGGCTGGGCGCGGGCGGCGGGTGAGAGCAGCGAGCGCAAGACGATGCCGCCGTGGGTCCGGACCGCGACGCGGCGGCGCTCCAGCTCGTCGAAATCGCGCCGGATCGTCATCGGCGAGACGTCGAAGCGGACGTGCGCGTCGGCGAGCGTCAGCGTGCCGGCGGTGCGCAGCAGGCGCTCGAGCGCGAGGCGGCGGTCGCTCGATCGCAGGCGGCCGTGGGCGGTGGCGGGCATCGACTCGTCACGCTACCGCCGTGCTTCATTGATGTCGTGAATGAGTGATATTCCATCAACAGGGGGATTCACTAACCAAAAACTCACATAAGCTCCCGCAGTCGCTCGACATCGAGCGCACCGACCGCTCCTTCGGGGCGGCCGTCAGGAGCTAGTAGGAGGAGAGAGACGTGGATCGTTCCACGCTTCCCGCGGCCGTTCGGCCGCGGCACCACGCGCTGCGCGCTTGCGCTCCGCTGCCCGCGCTGCGGCGCGCGCTCGCGGTCGGCGCGAGCGCGGGTGCGGTCGTCGCCGGCCTCGCGGCCGCCTCGGCTGCCGCCGCCCCCGCCGATTTCGCCGCGATCAACCCGGTGACGCCGCTCACGGCCCAGTCGTTCGCCGCTCCCGGGTCGGTCGACAAGCCGTGGGTGCGGATCAACATGCCCGCGACGGCGACGCCCGCCGGGTTGCAGGCGCAGCTGCAGGAGCTGGCTGACGCGCACATCGCCGGCGCCGAGTACGGCCAGGGCGCCTTCCCCGATGAGCAGCAGCTCGTCGCGATCCTGACGAAGGCCAACGAGCTGGGGATCGAGGTCAGCCTCAGCCACGGCCCGACACAGAACCCGGTCGGCTACTCGATCAACAGCGACAACGCGCGCAAGAGCCTCTTCCAGGGCGCTGCCACGGTCGCGGCCGGGGCGACCTTCGACGGCACGCTGCCGGCGCCGACGCCGGCCAACGCGAACACGCCGACGCTCGTCTCCGTGCTCGCCTACCGCTGCGCGCAGACCCCCTGCCCGACGAGCGGCGTCGTCTCGCTCGAGCGCGACTCCGTCGTCGACCTGACGAGCCAGGTCACCGGCAGAGACAGGCTCGGCGTGCTCGGCGGCTCGACGACAGGTTCGCTGAGATGGACCGCGCCGAGCTCGCCGGCCGGTGCCGAGTGGCAGCTGATCGCCTTCTGGTCGCGCGGCGTCTTCGCCCAGCCCGACCCCTTCAGCAGCGAGGGCACCGACGAGCTGATCGCGAGCATGGAGAGCGGCTTCTCGCCGCAGGTGAAGGCGCTGCTGAGAGCCAACGGCGGCGACATCATGTACGACTCGCACTCCAGCGACCGCGGTTCCCCGGACGAGATCTGGACCAACAGGATGGCCGCTGAATTCAGAGCGCGCCGCGGCTACGACCTGACGCCGAACTTCGCCGGCCTCTTCTACAAGGCGTTCAAGTTCAGCGACGGCTCCGACGCGCGCGTGCGCAACGACCTCTACGCCGTGCGCGGGGACATCTGGGTGGAGAAGCACCTCGAGCCGCTGAGAGCGTACGTGCGCACGTTCGGCAACGTGCTGCGCCTGCAGCCCGAGGGCGAGCGCGACGTGACGCTGCCGATCAACGACGCGATCCAGGCGAGCTGGGCGCTCGACCGGCCCGAGCACGAGTCACTGTGGGGCGACATCGTCGACTACTACAAGCCGATTGCCTCGGCCAACCACATGACCGGCAACCCGTGGTACTCGACCGAGTGCTGCGCGGTCCTCAACAAGAACTACGCCGAGTCCGTGCAGGACATGGTGATCCGCATGAACCGCAGCTTCGCGGGCGGCATCACCAAGCTCGTCTACCACGTCTATCCCTACCGCGACAGCGCGACCGCGACGTGGCCCGGCTACCACAACTTCGGCAACGCGGGCTTCGCGAACGCGTGGGGGCCGCGCAACCCGATGTGGGTCGACGCGCCGGCCTTCAACGACTTCATCGCCCGCAATCAGCAGGTCCTGACGCAAGGCCAGGCGAAGGCCGACGTCGCCGTCTACATGCAGAACTACCTCTATCCGCAGTACCCGAACGAGCCGCACATCCGCCACTGGCCGGACACGAAGCTGGAGGAGGCCGGCTTCACGCACGACTACCTCAACCCGACGCTGCTCGACCTCCCGAACGCGACCGTCACCAACGGCCGCCTCGCCGCCGACGGCCCCGCTTACAAGGCATTCGTCGTCGATGCGCAGCAGTACCCGGCGAGAGATCCGGTCAAGACGTCGCTGCCGATCTCCGTCGCGCAGAAGCTGCTGCGCTACGCCCGCGCCGGTCTGCCGGTCGTGATCGTCGGCACGCCGCCGAACCAGACGCCCGGCAACACGCCAGGCTCCGACAGCGCGCTGCGCTCGCTCGTCGCGAAGCTGCTGGAGGAGGAGAACGTCCGCCAGGTCGACAACGAGAGCGACGTGCCGAAGGCGCTGCGCCAGCTCGGCGTCGAGCCGGCAGCGAGACCGGCCGCGCCGTCGCAGGCGCTGACCGTCCGCCGCACCGACGCGGCGACGAAGACCGACTACTACTTCCTCTACAACCAGGGCGTCGTCGAGCCGGCCGGCGAGCCGATGAACCTCTTCGACCCCGCGATCGGCAGCGCGCTCGACCGCACCTTCACGTTCGAGGGCCGTGGTACGCCGTACCGTCTCGACGCCTGGAGCGGCGAGGCGACGCCGATCGCCGACTACACGAGCGACGGCGAGCACGTCACCGTCCGCGTCAGACTCGCCACGGACTCCAGCACGATCATCGCCCTCAGCGACGATCCGTCCCGCTTCGCGAAGCGGGCACCGGCCGTCCATGTCGTCTCGACCGAGGCGGACACGGCGGTCGCGCCCGACGGCGACACGCTCGCCGTGCGCGCGGCCAGAGCGGGCAGCTACGCGACCGCGCTCAGCGACGGCACGACCGTCCGCAGCGAGATCGGCGCGGCCGCCGGCGCGATCGACCTGACCGACGCCGACTGGCAGCTGTCGGCACAGGACTGGCAGCCGGCCAATCCGTTCGTCACCGTCGGCATCAGCGCCCCGGAGACGGTCAGGGTGCCGGTCGAGGTCGACCTCGACGGCCTGAAGCCGTGGACCGAGATCCCGCAGCTCAGAGACACGTCGGGAACCGGCGTCTACACGACGACGGTGAGCCTGCCGGCCGGCTGGAGCGCCGCCGACGGGGCGACGCTGAGCCTCGGCGAGGTCTTCGACACCTTCACGGTGAGGGTCAACGACAGGCAGGTTCCCGCCGATCAGATCAGCGGCGACGTCGATCTGGCCGGCCTCCTCAGAGCGGGTGAGAACACGATCGAGGTGCGCGTCGCGACGACGCTCAACAACCGCCTGAACGCGATCGATCCCAACGTCACCAGACGCGGGTTCGTGCAGCGCTACGGCCTGGTCGGCCCGGTCGTCCTGACCCCCTACAAGCAGGCCGCTGTCTGGACGAGACCGGCGGCGGAGCAGCCGAGACAGCCGCAGCAGCCGCAGCCGCCGCAGCAGCCGGGCACGCCGGAGCAGCCGAGAAGACCGGCGAGCCCGGCGAAGAAGCCGATCAAGGTCGCGCTCGCACGCAGCGCGACGGTCAAGCGCGGCGCGGTCCGCTTCCTGCTGCGCAACGGCTCGGCGGCGAAGGTGACCGGCACGGTCACGCTGCGCGCCAAGCTCGGCACGCGCACGGTCGTGCTCGGCAGCGGCAAGGTCAGCGTCGCCGCCGGCAAGCGCGCGACGCTCGTCGTGAAGCTGACGAGAGCGGCGAGAGCCCGCCTCGGCAGACGCGCCAAGGTGACCGCGACCGCCACCTACGCGTTGAAGAACGCGACCGGCGCGACGGCGACGAGGAAGGCGAGGCTGACGATCAGGCTGCGCTGAACGCCCGCGTCACGCCTTCGGGATCGCCGGCGGGTCGTTGACGCCGGCGATCGCCGTCGTCCAGGCGCCGGTCAACTGCTCCATCAGCTCCCCGACGATCGGGCGCAGCGGGCGGTTGGTCGGCGTCACCGCGACCGTGCGGCAGCGCGGCAGCTCGCGGTCGAGCGGCAGCATGCGCACTCCCGGAGGGTGCATCCAGATCAGGCCTCTCGGCAGCAGCGCCACCGCCTGGCCGTCGCGGACGAGGTCGAAGGTCGCGGGGAAGCTGTTCGTCTCCAGCGGAATCGGCGGCGCGATCCCGAGCAGCTCCAAGAGGTGGTCGAGGTCGGCCCGCTCGGGCGTGCCGGCCGGCGAGCCCACCAGCGGCTCGCGCGCCAACTCCTGCGGCGTGACGTACGGTCCGCGCAGGCGCGGATGGTCGACGGCGACGTGGATGCCGTACTCGGTGCTGTACAGCGTCTCGAAGCGGACGCCGGGAGGCGCCTTGCGGACGCTTGCGGAGATCGCGCAGTCCAGCCGCGAGTCGCGCACGTGCTCGATCAGCTTCGCGGCGCCGATCCCGCCGTTCAGCAGCTCAGCGGAGATCAGCGGGCGGCGCAGGCGGAACTGCGACAGCAGCTCGCCGACGCGCAGGCCGTACGTCACCTGCGTGTTGCCGAAGCGGATCGTGTCGCGCTCGCCGCCGTTGACGGCGGCGATCAGCTCGCGCGCGTCGGTCGCGGCCAGCAGCGTGCGGCGCGCCGCCGGCAGCAGCGTCTCGCCCGCGACCGTCAGCGTGACGCCCTGCTGGGTGCGCGTGAACAGCTCGACGCCGAGCGTGTCCTCCAGCCGCCGGATCGCGGTCGAGGCGGCCGGCTGCCCCACCCCGAGCCGCTGCGCCGCGAGCGTGAAGCTGCCGGTCTCGGCGACCGCGACGAAGTACTCCAGCTGTCTCAGCTCCATCAGCTCAGCCTGACAGAGCGAGAGGGCGCGGTGCAGGAAATCGCCGGCTGCCACTCGAAGTCGGCGGGGATCAGCTGTCGGGCCCGTTCGCCGGTGTCGGGGCAATCGACGCTCTTGGCGGCGGCAGGCTGGTTTCCTTTGGTCGTGCCCGCCTCTTCTGTGGTAGCCGGGCCGGGGCCGACGCCCGTAGGATGAGCGTCTTCAAAGCCGGGCGTTCGGCCTGTGGAATGTTCTTGTCACGAGGAGTCTGAAATCTCGATGCTGATCGGAGTGCCCCGCGAGACCAATGCGGGGGAGACACGCGTCGCCGCGACCCCGGCGACGCTCAGACAGCTTGTGGGGCTTGGCTACGACGTGGTGGTCGAGGAGGGCGCCGGCGTCCTCTCCAGCTTCGACGACGACGCGTACGCGGCGTCGGGAGGGACCGTCGGGTCGGCCGAGCAGGCGTGGCAGGCCGACGTCGTGCTGCGCGTCAACGGCCCGACCGGTGACGAGATCGCGAAGCTGAAGGACGGCGCGACGATCGTCGCGCTGCTCGCGCCGGCGATCAGACCCGAGCTGGTCGACGCGCTCGCCGAGCGGCCGATCACCGCGCTCGCGATGGACGCCGTGCCGCGCATCAGCCGCGCGCAGTCGCTCGACGTCCTCTCCAGCATGGCCAACATCGCCGGCTACCGCGCCGTGATCGAGGCCGCGCACGTCTTCGGCCGCTTCTTCACCGGCCAGGTGACGGCCGCCGGCAAGGTCCCGCCGGCGAAGGTGCTGATCGCGGGCGCCGGCGTCGCCGGGCTCGCCGCGATCGGCGCCGCCAACAGCCTCGGCGCGATCGTGCGGGCGACAGATCCCCGTCCCGAGGTCGCCGACCAGGTCAGATCGCTCGGCGGCGAGTTCCTCTCCGTGATGGAGCTGGAGGTCTCCAGCGACGGCTACGCGAGAGCGACCAGCGACGACTACAACCGCCTCGCGGCCGAGCTGTACACCGAGCAGGCGAAGGACGTCGACATCATCATCACGACGGCCCTGATCCCGGGCCGCCCGGCGCCGAAGCTGATGACCGCCGAGCAGGTCGCGCTGATGAGATCGGGCTCGGTGATCGTCGACATGGCCGCCGCGATGGGCGGCAACGTCGAGGGCTCGGTCGCCGGCAAGGCGATCGTGACCGACAACGGCGTCACGATCATCGGCTACACCGACCTCGCCGGCCGCCTGCCCGCGCAGGCCTCGCAGCTCTACGGCACGAACCTCGTCAACCTGATGAAGCTGCTGACGCCGGAGAGAGACGGGCAGCTCACGCTCGACTTCGACGACGTCGTCCAGCGCTCGATGACGGTCGTGCGCGACGGCGAGAGAACATGGCCGCCGCCGCCGGTCCAGGTCTCTGCCGCACCGGCCGCGAGAGTCGAGCCGGCCGTCGAGGCCGCGCCGGCCAAGGAGCCGCGCCCGGCGTGGGTCAGATATGCCGCGATCGCCGTCGGCCTGCTCGCGTTCGGGCTCGTCAACGCCTTCGCCCCCGACCCGCTGCCGCAGCACTTCACCGTGCTGATGCTGGCCGTCGTCGTCGGCTACTACGTGATCGGCAAGGTCCACCACGCGCTGCACACGCCGCTGATGTCGGTCACGAACGCGATCTCCGGGATCATCGTCGTCGGCGCGATGCTCCAGCTCGGCGAGCAGGACGACACCGCGATCCGCGCGCTCGCGACGGTCGCGATCCTGTTCGCGTCGATCAACGTCTTCGGCGGCTTCGCCGTGACCCGGCGCATGCTCAGCATGTTCAACAGAGGCTGATCCATGACCGCATCTCTCGTCTACAGCTCCATCGACCTGCAGTCGATCGCGACGGCCTCCTACATCGTCGCGGCGCTGCTGTTCATCCTCTCGCTCGCCGGGCTCTCCAGACACGAGTCGGCCCGTCAGGGCGTCGCGTTCGGGATCGCCGGCATGGCGATCGCGCTGCTCGCGACGATCGGCGTCGCGACCGAGCACGCCGAGGCGGTCGCGGTCGTCCTGCTCGTCGTCGCGGTCGTCATCGGCGCCGGCATCGGCCTGTGGCGCGCCCGCGTCGTCGAGATGACCGGCATGCCCGAGCTGATCGCGCTGCTGCACAGCTTCGTCGGCCTCGCCGCCGTGCTCGTCGGCTGGAACGGCTACTTCTCCGTCGAAAACGGCCACCACACCGACCTCGCCGGCTCGCTGCTCGACATCCACAACGCCGAGGTCTTCATCGGCGTCTTCATCGGCGCGGTCACCTTGACCGGCTCGATCGTCGCCTACCTGAAGCTCTCGGCGAGAATCAAGTCGGCGCCGCTGATGCTGCCGGGCAAGAACTACCTCAACATCGGCGCGCTCGCGGCGTTCGTCGTGCTGACGGTGATCTTCGTGATCTCGCCGAGCCTCCCGCTGCTGATCGCGGTCACCGTGCTCGCGCTCGCGCTCGGCTGGCACCTGGTCGCCTCGATCGGCGGCGGCGACATGCCGGTCGTCGTCTCGATGCTCAACTCCTACTCGGGCTGGGCCGCGGCGGCGTCGGGCTTCCTGCTCAACAACGACCTCCTGATCGTGACCGGGGCGCTCGTCGGCTCCTCCGGTGCCTACCTCTCCTACATCATGTGCCAGGCGATGAACCGCTCGTTCATCTCCGTGATCGCGGGCGGCTTCGGCATCGAGGCCCCGGCCTCGGCCGACACCGACTACGGCGAGCACCGGGAGATCGACGCGGCCAGCGCGGTCGAGCTGCTGACGGAGGCCAGCTCGGTCATCATCACGCCCGGCTACGGCATGGCGGTCGCGCAGGCGCAGTACCCGGTCGCGGAGCTGACCCGTCAGCTGCGCGACCGCGGCATCGAGGTCCGCTTCGGCGTCCACCCGGTCGCCGGCCGTCTGCCGGGCCACATGAACGTGCTGCTCGCCGAGGCGAAGGTGCCGTACGACATCGTGCTCGAGATGGACGAGATCAACGACGACTTCGCCGACACCGACGTCGTCCTCGTGATCGGGGCCAACGACACGGTCAACCCGGCGGCCACCGAGGACCCGACCAGCCCGATCGCCGGCATGCCCGTGCTGAAGGTGTGGGAGGCGAGCAACGTGATCGTCTTCAAGCGCTCGATGGCCTCCGGCTACGCCGGGGTCCAGAACCCGCTGTTCTTCCGCGAGAACACGCAGATGCTGTTCGGCGACGCGAAGACGAAGGTCGACGAGATCGTCGGCGCCCTCGCCGCCGCGCGCGTTCCGGCCTGAGGCCCGCCTGCCGTCGTCAGCCGCAGGGCGGCTGACGACGGCGTGCTACGACGGGACGGCGGCAGCCAAGATCGGATCGGCCGCCGGCGCCGCCGCGAGGACGGACGCCACCGGCCGGCCCCCGTACCCGCGTCGCACCTGGCGGGCGGAGGACATCGTGGCGGCGTGGAAGGCGACGAGCGCGGGGACGTTGAGGCGCGCTTCGTGCCAGTACAGCACGACGGTGCGCGACGGCAGCAGCGCGGACAGGTCGCGCACGACGACGCGAGGATCGTCTTCGTTGACGGCCAGGCGCGGCAGGATCGCGGCTCCGGCGCCAGTCCCGACGAGCGCTTGGGCCGTCGTGCACGTGTTCGTGCGCATGGCGGTGCGCGGCTCGAGACCCGCGTTGCGCAGGTGCGACTCGATCAGGTTCATCATCGGCCAGCCGGCGAGCGTCACGAGCGGCGCGGCGACGAGGTCCGCGAGCTCGAGGTCGTCGTCGGCGTTCGCCAGCGCCGAGGCGCGCGGCAGCAGCAGGACGCACGGATCCGACAGCACTTCGGTGAAGCGCAGCGAGTCGCTGCCCAGCGGCAGCTCGGCGAAGGCGGCGTCCAGCTCACCGGCCGCGACGCGCTCGAGGTGGACACGGTCCGAGCTTGCCTCATCCAGCTCGACGGAGATCCCCGGGTGCGCGGCGCCGAGGTGCTGCAACGCCGCGGGCACGAGTCGCGTCGCAACGCTCTGGTCGACGCCGATGCGCAGCCTCGGTGCGCCGTCCGCGGCGTGCACGCGCAGATCGGCCTCCGCCGCGGCGAGCTGGCCGAAGATGCGGCCCGCATGGTCGAGCAGCAGCACGCCGGCCTCGGTCAGGCGCACGGGCGGAGCGTGTCCGCGCGCGCGGTCGACGAGCCGCGTGCCGACGAGCAGCTCGAGTTGCGCGAGCTGCTGGCTGACCGCGGACTGCACATAGCCGAGCCGGTCGGCGGCGCCGCGGAAGGAGCCCTCTTCGTGAATCGCTGCGAGGGCCGCCAGGTGACGAAGCTCGACGCCGGTCCATCCGTCCATGGTGATGAGCGTCGCTCACCCCAGGCGATGCCACAAGCGGTGAGATCCCGCAAATCTATTGACGGCATGTGCTGTTCAGTAGGATCGACTCCCCTAAGGGTGTCGAGCCGGTACGGATGCTTGTGAGCACGGACGCTGTTGACCCGGTCGACGGGAGAGCTGTCAGCACGGAGGGGCTCACGAGCGGCCTCCTCGGACGCCGGCGCGAGCTGGCGCTGATCGACGCGGCGCTGGAGCGCTTCATCGCCGGCGGTCAGCCGCGGGTGGTCGTCAGCGGCGAGCCGGGGATCGGCAAGAGCGCGCTGCTGGACACGCTCGCCTCGCGCGCCGTCGCGCGCGGGCTCCGGGTCGTGCGCGGCGCCGGAGACCTGCTCGGCCGCGACGAGCCGTTCGGCCTCCTCCACGACACCTTCGACCCCGCGCTGGCCCCGTTCGAGGAGCTGCTGCGCGAACAGCTCGGACCGGCTCGGATCGCGACGCTTGCCGAGGCGCTGCCCTCGCTGGTCGGTGCGGAGGGCGACGTCGCACGCGCCGAACGGGGCCCGGCGCTCCATCGCGTGCTCGCGAAGGCGCTGGAGCACGTCGCGGCGGCCGAGGGCGCGGTCGTGGTCGTGATCGACGACGCGCAGTGGGCCGACGAGGAATCGCTGGCGGTGATCGCGCAGCTGGCGCGTCGCGCGCCGCAGCGAGTCCTGCCGGTGCTGGCCCACCGCTCGGGAGCGGTGCCGGACCTGCTGACGCGCGCGATCGGCCTCGCCTCGTCGGCCGGCGAGGTCGTGCATCTGGGCCTGGAGCCGCTGGAGACCGAAGCGGCGCTGCGCTTGCTCGGCGGCATCGCGCCGGAGCTTGCGCGGGAGCTGCTGCACGAGAGCGGGGGCAACCCGTTCTTCCTGACGCAGCTGGCGGGCGACGCTCGTGGCGAGGAGGGAGCGCGCGCGAACCTGCGCGCCGCGCTCGTCGGCGAGCTGAGCGCGCTGTCGGATGACGCCCGCGCGCTCGTGCGCGCCGCCGCCGTGCTCGGCGACCCGTTCGACCCGGGCGTGGCCGGCGAGGTCGCGCAGCTCGCGTCCCACCAGGCCGCCCTGCAGGAGCTGGTGGCGGCCGAGCTGGTGCGCCCGACAGAGCGGCCGGACCGCTGGATCTTCCGGCGACCGGTCGTCGCTCGCCTCGTCCGCGACTGGGCAGGCGACGCCTGGTGCATCGCCGCGCACGAGCGGGCCGCGCATGCGCTGGCGGCGGTCGCTGCGCCGCTGCCGGAGCAGGCCCGCCACGTCGAGCGCTGGGCGCGCCCTGGGGACGAGGAGGCCGCCGGGCTGCTCGCCCGCGCGGCGGCCGAGGCGCTCGACCGCGAGCCGCTCACGGCGGCGCGCTGGCTCGGCATCGCGCTGCGCGTGCTGGGCACCGACGGCTCGCCGGCTGAGCGGGTGAACCTGCTGCTCCGCAGCGCCGTCGCGCTGGATGCCGGCGGCGCTGGCGACGACGCGGCACGCGTGCCGCTCACGGAGGCCGCCGAGCTGCTGCCGACCGTGCCGGAGGACGCGCGCGCCGCCGCGCTCGCTCCGCTGGCGCAGGTCGAGTCGGTCCTCGGGCGCTATCCCGAGACGGGTTGGCTGCTGCAGCAGATGAGCCCCGCGGACACTGCTGAGCTGCACCTGCGGATCGCCGCGACGAACCTTCATGCCAACGATTGGGAGGCTGTGGCACGCAGCGCCGCGCTCGCCCTCGACGCGGGCGGCGAGGGCGCGGGCAGCATCCGTGTCGCGGCGACGGCGCTGCTGAGCGTCGCCGAGTGCCAGCTCGGCGACCTCGCGGCCGCCCACGAGATGTTCGCCGAGAGCGAGCGGGCGGCAGCGGCGGAGACCTCGCTGATCGAGCACCCGGAGGCGCTCGGCTACCTCGTGATGGCCGCCAACGAGCTCGACCGCTACGCGACCGCGGTCGCCTACGCCGAGCAGCTCTTGGAGGCCGGTCGCGGCAGTGGACAGGACGTCTTCGTGGTGCCCGCGCTGACCGGGCTCGCGCTCAACTGCACGCGGCTCGGCGACCTCGCGCGGGCTGAGAGCGCGGCGCGTGAGGCGGTCGAGGTCGCCGCGGAGCTGCGGGACCCGTTCTCGACGATGTTCGCGAACGAGTACTGCGCGATCGTCGCGATCGAGCGCGGCGAGGTCGAGGATGCGGTCGCGCACGCGGAGCTGGCCGTCCAGCAGCGGTCGCGCGTGCCGTCGGGCGTCCTCTCCGAATTGGCGGCGTGCGCGCTCGGTCGCGCGTGGCTCGCCGCCGGCGACCCCGAGCGCGCGATCGAGGTGCTGCTGAGCGTCGGAGGCGTCGAGCTGAGAGGGCTCGCGCCGACGCTGCGCCCGAGCATCGCCCGCGCCGTCGTCGAGGCGCAGCTGGCAGCCGGCGACCTCGCGGCCGCGCGCGAATGGAGCGAGCGCTGCACGGCGATGGCAGCCGCTGTCGGCTCAGCGAGCGCGGCCCCGACCGCGGCGCTGTCGCGTGCGCTCGTGCTGCTCGAGGACGGCGACGGGGCCACGGCGCACGCCGCCGCCGAACAGGCTGCTGCCGGCTTCGAGGCGCTTGGACGGCGCCTCGACGCGGCGCACGCCGACGCGCTGCTGGGCCGTGCGCTCGTGCTCGAAGGGATGCGGGATGACGGCATCGCGCGCCTGCGCGGCGCGCATGAGACGCTCGCCGCCGCCGGCGCCGGGCGTCGCCGCGAGGAGGTCGCCGGCGCGTTGCGCCAGCTGGGCCTGCGTGTTCCGCGCGGCCGCCGCGCCCTGCCGCGCCCGCAGCGCGGCCCGGCGGCGCTGAGCCGGCGAGAGCGCGAGATCACCGCGCTCGTCGCGAGCGGCTCGACGAACCGTCAGATCGCCGCCGAGCTGGTGATCAGCGAGAAGACGGTCGAGAGCCACCTCGGCCGCATCTTCACCAAGCTCGGGGTCCGCACCCGCACGGCCGCGGCGCTCGAGCTAGCGCGCGCGGACGACGAGGCGTGAGCAGAGGCGCCGATCGGGCGCGCTGATGACGGTGATCACCAGCTCTCGTGATGCCCGCGCTGGGGCGCCGCGACAATCGGGAGATGTCCGAACGAGATCGTTCCCGCCGCTCCGCCGACCAGCGTCTGAGAGAGCTGCGCCCGCGCCTCAGCGCACAGCTCGTGGGGCGTCTCGAGGCGCGCGTCAACGCCCTGCGGCCCCAGTTCAGGGGCTATGACCGCACCTTGCTGGACAGCGCGCGCGACGTGCTCGGCGACCCCTTCGAGAAGCTCGGCCCGCGGGCCGAGCGGACGCTCGTCGGATCCGGCGGCGAGCGGCGCCTGACGCGCTGGGAGAGCGAGGACTTCGATCGCGCCGCATACGCGCTGGCGCTCGAGCGCGAGGCCGGGACCACGTGGGCGCGCAGCTCCGAGCAGACGCCGAAGGCGGTCAAGATGGCGGCGATGCTGGAAGGGCATCGCGAGCTGCTCGGGGACGCGCGCTGCCGGCAGCTGACGATGCGGGCCGAGACGATGGTCGGCGCGATCGCCAGCGCTGACGCGCAGACGGTCGACCGCCTGCTGGGGGAGCTCGGCAGCCCGCTGGAGACGCTCGACGTCGACCAGGTTCGTGCGTCGCGCGACTTCCGCGGGCGGGAGCACGCGCGAAACTCCGTGGAGCACGAGTGGAAGGCGACCGTGCTGGAACGTTCCGGTCACGACGTCCGGTTGGCCGCTCAGTACCACGACGCGGCGGCGAGTCAGCGCGCGGCCGCCGCGTGGCTGCTCGATCCGGCGGCGTCGTCGGAGGTCGAGTATCTCGACAGCTGGATGCAGGAGCACGGCAGCGCCACCGCGATGTGGCTGGCCGCGAACACCGCGTCGCTGGCGCGCTCGCAGGCGCAGGCGCAGGCGCAGGTGCGGCCGGAGGCCGCGATCGCGGGCGAGGGCCCGGCGTTCGAGCCCCTCGCGGGCGACCTCCCGGCCGCCCGCGAGGCGAGCGGGGCCTGGGCGGCGCCACAGGAGCGCCTGCCCGCGCCCGCACCGGCGGCGGAGCTGGAGGCAGGCGCGCCCGCCGAGATCGACCAGGCGCCTGACATCGGCTTCTAGGTCGCGGCGCCCTCCGGCACGACGAAGCGGACGGCGAGCGCGATGCCGTCGGTCTTGGACAGCGGCAGCTCCTCGCCGGCGTCGTCGAGCGCGGGCAGAGGTCGCGACTCGACCTCGTAGCCGTGCTCTCTGCCCCAGCGGCGGACGGCGGCGCGGAACGTCTCGGTCGTGCTCGTGTAGTCCTCGCCCTTGACGAACTTCCATGCCTGGCCGTCGGCCCACTGGGCGAAGTCGATCGATCTGCGGGTGCGCTGCGGCAGCCCATCTTCGAGCAGCTGGGGCATCGTGGTCCTCCTCGATGGTGGTTGGGACGGTCGGACGACAGCTCAGGACGCGGAGGCGCTCTTGAGCCGGCGCAGGTCGGGGTCGAGGTAGTGGCGTCGCTGGCGGAAGATCACCGGCGCCAGCTGGCCGTTGACGAGCAGGCCCTCGCCGGCGGTCATCCGCTGCAGCGCCTGGGAGGTCATCACGTCGACGGCGTAGGGGAGCCTTCCGCTGCGGCGCGAGCGCTGGTCGTGGCCGAGCAGGTCGACGATCTCGCGGCGCGTCAGCGGGTCTGTGATCGAGCCCATGAAGACCTTCGCCTGCGACAGCGCGAGGATCTCCGCGGCCGCCTCCTCGCCGAACGTGCGGTGGATCTGGGAGATGGAGTGCCAGACCGTCATGAAGCGCACGCCCGAGCCGAGGCAGGTCGCGAGGATCTGCGGCAGGTCCTGGATCGGCGCGATCGACGCCGTCTCGTCGAGCGCGAACAGGGCCGACGGCGCGAGCGCCTCGCCGGTGCGGTTCTCGCGCTCGCTGAGCCAGTGCAGCAGCGACGACAGCATCGTCACGACGAGCGGCGCCAGCAGCTGCTGGTGCTCGCGGCCGGCGACGATGTACAGCGCGTTGGGGCCGTCGGCCAGCTCCTCCGGCGTGACGCCGCCGCTGCGGCGCGCGGTGCGCTCGGCGGCCGGGTGGCCGTACGCCTTCAGGTAGATGGCGGCGGTGCCGAGGATGCCGTCGCGCTGGCGGTCGGTGTAGGCGTAGACGGACTTGAGCCGCTCGCAGGCGTCGACGGCGCCCGCGTCTCTGAGGATCGACAGCGGCTGGTCGAGCTCGCGTCCGAGGATCCAGCGGTAGACGCCGGCGGCCGTCACGTCGGGCGTCAGCGCCGCCGCGTGCAGGTACGGCGCCATCAGGTTCTCGGCCTCCTGATCGAAGTACTCCTGGTTGCCGCCCTGGCCGAGCGTCTGCGCGTGGCCGAGCCAGCGCGCGACGAGCAGCGCGTGCTCCCAGCGCTCGCAGCCGTGCAGGAGGTCCCACGAGTCGGTGTCGGCGCCGAACGGGTCCCACACCCACACGCGCCCGAGCGCGCGCCGGCGCGCGAGCGTGTGGTCGAGGATGTCGGCGCGCACCGAGGTCGTCACGATCGGCCCCTCGTGCTCGAGGATCGCCGGGATCACGAGGCCCGAGCTCTTGCCGGTGCGGGGCGCCGCGACGACCGCCAGCTGCGCGAGCCGGCTGACCGCGACGGCCGCGCGCGGCCGGGCGATGTGGCCGACGATCAGGTGGTCGGGCGAGCGGCCGGTGACGATCATCTCGCGCACCGTGCGGTAGCGGCCGAACTCCTGCGGCCGGCGGCCGCGCAGCTGCCACCAGCGGCGGTCGGCGGCCTGTCTGCTCATGCGGATCTCGATCTCGCGCCCGACCGCGAAGACGCTCGCCAGCAGCCCGATCACGGTCAGCACGGCGATCAGCCGGAACTCGCGCGCGTCGGGCAGCAGCGCCCCGACCGGCCGCGGGTAGGCGCGCCCGGGAGCGGGCCCGAGCAGCTCGCCGTCGGTGAGCGCGCGCGCCGCGTCGATCAGCCCCAGCCGCGGCAGCGTGCCCGCGTGGACCCAGCCGGCGACCATCGGGATGCCCCACGCGAACGCTGCCGCGATCGCGATCAGCAGACCGATCGCGGCGACCGCGACCGCCAGTCGCTTGTAGTCGGCGTCCTGACGGCCGCCGCCCGACAGGATCATGTTGCTCGACATCGCTCAGCCCCCGTTCCCGGTCGCGAGGACGACGGCGGTCGTGGCCAGCAGCGCGGTCCCCGCGAGCGGCGCGTAGCGCACGCGCGTCGCGGTCACCGCGCCGGCGGCGAGGGCCGCCAGCAGCGCCATGCGCCAGCCGCCGGAGGCGACGACCAGCAGGGTCGCGCCCAGCAGCGCGAGCGCTTCGTAGCGGGCGCGAGTCATGCGAACGTCTCCAGCAGCGCGCCCAGCGCGAGCAGCGCGACCGCGACGAGCGCCGTCATGACCGTCACACGGACCGCGACCGTGCGGCGGCGCGCCGTCACGTAGAGGCCGAGCGCGAGCGCGAAAGCGGCGATCTCGACCGGGCCGTGCGCGACCAGCACCTCGAGCGTCCGCGTGCCGTAGGCGCCGATCGCGGCGCCGACGTACAGCGCGTGCAGCGCGCAGCCGAGCAGCACGGCGGCGTCGCAGACGGTGACGAGCACGCTCAGCAGCGCGCCCGGCAGGCCGTCGCCGGGTTGCCGGCGCCCGAGCTGGACCGCGACGCAGGCGGCCAGCACGCCGCCGAGCACGCGCGTGTTGGTGGCGAAGATCCCCGCTGCCGTGCCGGCGTCGGCGGGGACGCCGGCGAAGCCGAAGCCGAGCAGGTCGCGCGCGTCGGCGGCGACCGCCAGGCGCACCGCGATCGCGGTCACCAGCGTCGCTCCGGCGAGTGTGAGCGCGACGTGCAGCGCGGCGCGCAGCGGCAAGGTCGTGATCGGGGCCGGCAGTGCCGGGGTCGTCGTGGTCGCGGCGTTCATCGCGTCACCTCCATGCGGATCGCGTCGAGTGTCAGTCCCGCCTCCTCCAGCGCCTCCTCGGCGGGGTGCTCGCCGAGGTCGGGCACGTGCGGCATCAGCACGAGCGCCGCGTCGCGGCGCTCGGCCAGCGCGCGCAGCTCGTCGGTCGCGGCGGCGCTGCCGCCGAGGTCCTCGCGCGCGACGACCAGCTCGCGGCGCGCCGAGTCGATTCCCAGCAGATCGAGCAGCGGCCGTGCGCGGCGCAGGCCGCCGACCGTCGCTGGCAGCACCCACGCGACGTGGCTGGCAGTGGCGATCACCTGCTGCTCGATCGCGCTGACCGGCAGGCCGCAGTCGACGACCGTCAGTTCGTGCGCCGAGCGCGCGTCGTGCAGCACGCGCGCGAGCCCCCGCGGGTCGGCGCCGGACTCCAGCGCGGGCCGGCTCGCCATCACGCGCAGGCCGTCGGCGGCGTGCGCGAACAGCGCGTCGCCGAGCGGCGCGTGCGCGGCGACGGCGTCGGCGATCCGCGGCAGCGACCGCGCCGTGCGCGCGCCCGCGTACGCGACGAGGCCGCCGCTCGGGCCGCCCGTGTCGCAGACGAGCACCCGCGCGCGCGTCTCCCGGGCGTGCGCCCGCGCGAGCAGATACGCCAGGGTCGTCGCGCCGGCTCCCCCGCACAGCCCGCAGACCGCCACGAGCGGCGTCGCGGTGGCGGGCGGCGGGACGGCGGCGGCGCGGCCAGGCGCCGCCTGCGTCGCGGCGGCGGGCGACCCGCCGCGCGCCGCTCGATGGTCGATCGGCGCGGCGTGCGCGCTCATGGCTTCGGCTCCCAGCTCGCGATCACCCAGGCGCCGCCGCGCCGCTGGACTCTGGCCAGCGTCACGCGATACTCGGCCGCCAGGCTGGGCAGGTCGTCGGTGACCATCCGCTCGCGCGTGACGATCACGCCGCGCCGCGTGTCGCCGGTCCCGCTGACCGTGATCGCGACGACCGTCGCGGTCGAGCGGGCGCCTTCGCCGCGCTGCCGGACGTCGATGCGGGCACCCGCCGCGAGCTGCTGGAACTGGACGCGCGTGTCGCTGACGCTGATCGCGGCGAGCTTGTCGTACACGGACTGCGCCGTCGCGGCCGTCCAGTTGCCGGCCAGCAGGGCGGCCATGCGCAGGGTCGACTGCGGCGTGCGCCCCGCCGCGGGGAACGTGGTGGGCTCGCCGGCCGCCGGCCGGCCGGGTCGCAGCTCCCCGCCGATCGGGAAGTCCGCCGGCTGCGTCGCGACCGGCTCGCCGCTCACCGCTCCGGCGTTCGCCGTGGGCCGTCGCTCGTCGTAGGGGTTCTCGATCCCGCAGCCGGCGAGCACGGCCGCGAGCAGCGCCGCCAGCGCGGGCGCCTGTCGTGCAGGTCTCACAGTCCCTCCGGATGTCGTTGGATGAAGTCGCCGGCGTCGCCCCGCTCCGTGCGCCAGCGCGGTCCGAACTTGCCGGCGTTGACGCTCGTGTCGCCTGCGGGCGAGGTGTCGTAGCGCAGGCCGGCGATGACCATGAAGACGTGGCCAGTGGGACCGCAGGGGCCGCGCGTGTGGACGGTCACCCATCGCCCCGGCCCCGGCTTGCCGTACGAGGGGAACATGGCGCTGCACCACGGCTGCTCTCCGAACTTCCCGCCGGCCCACAGCACGTGCGAGGTCGACGACGAGCAGTCGTACGTCTCGTTGTCGATGTGCGTGTCGTAGTGTCTGAGCTCGTATCTCAGACCGTGGATCTTGTTCCCGGCGGCGATCATCTTCTTCACGGCCAGCGGCGCGTCCGCGGGCGCCTTCGCGAGCCCGTTGGGCATGATCACCGCCCGTCTGCCGGGGACGATCGTGACGGTGCCGACGGCCGCGCCGATCGGGCCGGCGATCGCCCCGGCTCTCTCCCATGCCACCGCGTTCGGGATCACCTCGCAGTATCTGTTGATCGATCCCGCGTTGCACTGGTCGACCTCGGAGCACGCGCCGATGTAGGCGCAGACGGCGTCGTGCGTGCCCGTGCTGAGGACCTTGTCGTCGGCGCCGTCGCCCTTGAGCTTGTGTGCGGCCGCGGCGATCGCGTCGAAGTCGTCGTAGATGCAGCCCGTCGCCTGCGTGTTGGCGAATGCGCAGCTGGGCAGCTGGCGACGATCGAGCGGGTAGTCGGAAGGGCGCATGTCGTCGATCGGTCTGAACGCATCTCTGTGCCCCGGCCACGTGTCTCTGTGGAACTGCATGGGGCCACCGCAGCAGTCGATGCTGTTCCAGCCGGATCTGACACCCGGGTAGGTCGAGAATCTCGACTCCTGGTTGTGGATCGCGGCGAGCACGTACGGGTTGACCTCGTAGTGGTCGGCCGCCGTCACGTAGATCGGCCAGTAGACCTTGGGCACCGGGCTGCCGGTCGGGTAGCCCCAGGCGCCGCTGCCGGCCGTCGCTGACGCCGACGTGCCGAAGATGACCACCACGAGGGTGATCAGGAGCAGCAGCGCTCCGATCATCGTGCCGAGTCCGACCAGCATCGCCGTGACCGCTCGCTTGGAGCCCTGCTGGTGGTGGTCACGCTGGTTGTGCGCCTGGCGCGCCTGTTGCTCGGCGAGTCTGCGCAGCAGGTCGGCGTTGCCGCCGCCGCCCGCGGCCTGCCCCGCGCCGCCGGCCGCGCCCGCGCCGCCGCCGCCC
>NZ_JAWSTH010000092.1:0-24992 GCF_033542075.1 Conexibacter stalactiti | reverse complement strand
GGTCGGCCGCCCGCTGCAGCGCGGCGCGGCGCGCGCCGGCGGCCTGCACGTGCGCGACGCGCGCAGCGGCCGGCCGTTCGTCGCGCGGCGCCGCTGGCCGCTGCTGCTCGTGCTCGCGCTCGGGGCCGCGCTGGTCGCCGTGCCGTTCGCGACGAAGATGTTCGAGCGCGCGCCGCAGGGCGGCAAGATGATCGCCGCCTTCGCGCCCTACATGGAGGCCGAGCGGCTGGCGGGCTTCCAGCGCGACGTGCGTCAGGTCGACGAGTACGCGCGCGAGGCGCTGACCGTCGCGCCGCGGATCTTCGTCCCCGGCAGCGCCGACGAGCAGCAGCGCCAGCAGCAGTTCCTGACGAGATCGCCGCAGGTCGCGCTGTTCTCGCAGCAGTGGCCCGACGTCAACAGAACCTTCGAGAGACTGCTCGGGACGATCGTCGCCAACAAGGCCGAGTACGACGCCGTCGCGGCGCTGCCGCCGTTCGCGCTCTTCCCGTGGTTCTTCGTCGTTCCCGGCGTGCTGCTGGTCGCGCTCGCGCTCGCCGGCCTGCTGCTCGGCCGGCGGCGGCCGCCGGCGTGGATCCCGCTGCGGCGCGCGACGATCGCGCTCGGCGTCGGGCTGCTGCTGGCGCCGGTCGTCTTCCAGATGTTCACGCGCGCGCCGCAGGGCGGCCGCATGGTCGAGGCGTTCAAGACGATCGAGACGCGCAGAACGGTCCAGACCGTGCAGGGCCACTTCGGCACGATCGCCGTCGGCCAGGGCGCGATCCGCACCGAGCTGGTGCCGAAGCTGAAGGCGCAGGGTTGGAGTGACGCGAGACTGAGAGCTGAGCTGCCCGCGTCGATGCGGCTGCAGCGGCGCTGGACGGCGATCCTCAACAACCTCACGCCGATGATCGGCGTGATGAGCGACAACGTCGCGAACTTCCGCGCCGTCGCCGCGTTGCCGCCGTTCCCGCTCTTCCCCTGGCTGTTCGCCGTTCCGGGGCTGCTCGTCATCGCGCTCGCGCTGCTGGCCGGCCGCCGGCCGCAGCCGCTCCCGCGCCCGGCGCCGCCGCCCGATCATCCCCACTCCGAAGAGGAACTCGCATGTCTCGACACAAGCGTGCCGTCGCCGCAGTCGCGCTCGGCCTTGCCGGTCTGACCGCGCTGCCGACCGCCGCGCAGGCGGCGAGAAGAGCGCTCGTCGGCACCTTCCAGATCGCGCCGGGCAGATTCGCGCCCGCCAAGGGCGCTCAGAAGGCGAAGATCAGCGGCTCGTACTTCCGCATGACCTATCCCGGCGGCGACCCGCTGAAGAAGGGTCCGTACTTCGAGAACTCCGACTCGGCAGCGAAGGACAAGACCTACACGCTCTTCACGGCCGGGATCGACAAGGGGATCCGCACCGGCTCCTACCAGCCGCAGCCGACCCCGGCCTTCTCCGCCAACGGCTTCGCGCTCGCCAACCGGATCGTCAGACCGCTGCTGTTCGCCGGCATCAAGTTCAGCCTCTCGACCGCCAACGTCGACCAGCAGGGCGGCGTGAGAGTCACGACCCCGCCGACGATCTGGGCCGACGGCCGCAAGCTGACCGGCGACCTGCGCAGCTTCACCGCCTCCTGGAACAAGATCTACTTCAACCAGGGCTCGCCGAAGCCCAACGGCGCGCGTCCGGGCAAGACGACGCCGATCGCGGGCAGCTACGACGCGAGAACGGGCAGATACGAGATCACCTGGTCGAGCCAGATCGTCGGCGGGCCGTTCAACGACTTCACCGGCCGCTGGCACTTCGAGGGCGTCTTCAAGGCCGGCGGCGCGAGATGAGCTTCGCGGCGGCGGATCCCTTCGGCCAGGCGCTGACCGGGCTGACCGGCGGCCTGCAGGGCGTCGTCCACGCCGCCGCCGTGCTGCTGCTCGCGCTGCTCGCCTTCGAGGCCGGCCGGGTGCTGACCGAGGGCTGGCGGCGGATCAAGCCGAGCTATCCCGGCCTGCAGACGATCGCGCTGCGCGCGCTGCAGGAGCCGGGCCACGCCGCGCAGGTCGCGCGCGCGGCGCCCGGTCCGCTGGCGGAGCGGACCGTGATCGACCTCGCGGCGGCGGCGCAGGACGGTCGCGGCGACGCCGTCGAGAACGCGCTCGCCGACTACGAGCTGCGGATCCAGCGGCGGCTCGACCGCACGCGGATGCTCGTCCGCGCCGGCCCGGCGCTCGGCCTGATGGGGACGCTGATCCCGCTCGCGCCGGGCCTCGCCGCGCTCGGCGACGGCGACTTCGCTCAGCTCGCCGGAGAGCTGCAGATCGCCTTCGCGGCGACGGTCGTCGGGATCGTGATCGGCACCGGCGCCTTCGCGCTGACGCTCTACCGCACGCGCGTCTACACCGAGGACCTGGCGGCGCTGGAGCGCGCGGTCGCCGCCTTCGCGCCATCCGCGCCGCCGCACCAGCGGGTCGTCGCGGCGGTCGGGGAGCACGCCGCATGAGCCGTGTCGGCCTCGGCCGCCACGGCCAGCTCGATGCCGACGGCGGCGATCCGCTCGACGGCCTCGTCAACCTCTTCGACGTCGGCCTCGTGCTCGCGGTCGCCTTCCTGATCGCCGGGCTCGGCATGAGCAGAGCGCTGCCGAGAAGAGACGAGGCCGCGCAGGACGGCGCCAGAACGACCGTCAGAGCGCCCGACAGCAGAAGAACGGCGTCGGGCAGAGGGAGAGCGCTCGGGCAGGTCTACCAGCTGCCCGACGGCACGCTCGTGCTCGTCGGCGCCGACGGCAGACCGGTCAGAACGCCCTGAGAGAGGCGGGCGTCGCGCGGCCTGCGCGGCGGCCCCGGCGCGGGCCCTCAGACGCGCGCGAGGCGGCTCGCGGCCGCCCTGACGGCGTCGCGCGCGTCCTGCGGCTCCAGCACGGCGGCGTCGCCGGCCTCCTTCAGCACCTCGCGCACGAGCCAGTCGACGCCGGCGAAGCTCAGCTCGACGACGACCGCGCCGTCGGCCAGCTCCTCGACGACCGAGCGCTCCTCGCGCGCCCAGCGGGCGCGCTCGGGCGAGATCCACACACGCGCGCGCCTCGACGCCTCGACCTCGCCGGTGCGCGGCCAGCCCTCGACGTCGCGCGAGGGGTCGACCTCGGCGCGCGGCTCGAACGTCCCCTGCTCGACCGTCGCCTGCTTGACGCGGTCGAGGCGGAAGTGGCGGACGCCCGCTCTGGCGGGATCGTAGGCGGCGACGTACCAGCCCTCGCGGCCGTTGATCAGCGCGTACGGCTCGACCGTGCGCTGCGAGAAGACGTCCTCGTTCTCCTTGTAGTACTCGATCGTCAGGAGGTTGTTGTCGCGGATCGCGGTCGAGACGCTGCGCGCGATGCCGGAGTCGTCGCCGCCGACGCTTGCGACCTGCAGGCCCTCTCTGATCGGGTCCTCGCCGAGCGCGGCGACGACCTTCTCGCGCACGGAGGCGAGCGAGCCCTCGGGGATGTGCTCGCCGATCAGGTCGATCGCGGCGACGAGCGCCTTCGCCTCGACCGGCAGCAGCCGCGCGGGGCGCGCGAACGAGTCGCCGTACGCCTCCGGATCGGACTCGATCGTGCCGTCCTCGAGCACCTCGGCGTAGAGCACGTAGGAGCCGGCGCCGAAGTTGACGACGTTGAGCACGCCGATGTCCTCGTTCAGCTCCTGCTCGCTGATCTGCAGCCGCTCGCAGACCTCGGCGGCGGGGATCCGCTGGCCGGCACGGCCGGCGGTGATCAGGATCGAGGCGAGCGTCACCAGCCGCGCGAATCGCTCGGGGCGGATCGCGGCGGCCTCGCGGCGGCCGTTGCCGTTGCCGTTGCTCTCCGGCACGCGCTCGGCCGGCGCGACCGCCGGGGCCAGCTCCGGGCCGTCGGCGTGGCGCTCGATCAGCAGCGCCAGACGCACGTCGAGCTCCTCGACCAGCTCGCGCGGACCGAGCAGGCGGGCGTGCTCGCCGAGTCCGAGCACCCACGCGACGAGCTGACGCGCGTCGGCGTACTCGGTCACGAAGACGCGGTCGTCGCCGTCGCCCTCGCCCGGCTCGGCGGCGCGGAACTCGCCGTGGCGGCCGAAGTGGCGCTCGATCTGCCACGCGATGCGGCCGGCGATCCAGACCTCGGCGGTGCCGACCGGCTCGCCGAACTGCCACTGGATGCGGTTGGCGTACGAGCGCGGGTCGAACTCGGCGGGCCGCTGGAAGTCGTGCTCGGCCTTCGACGCGTAGGCGACCTTGCCGCGGATCCGCGAGAGACGGAAGACGCGGATCGCGTCACGCTCGTGCGAGCGGCCGACGAGGTAGAACTGGCCGCCCTGGAAGAGCAGTTGGTACGGGTCGACCTTGCGCGTGCCGAGCTCGTCGCGCTGCATCGTGTAGTAGTCGAAGACGATCGTCTTGCGGCGGAAGATCGCGGTCTCGATCTTCGCCAGCCGCTGTGACAGGTCATGGCCGCCCGCGGAGGCGGTGATGCCGAGCGCGATCGAGCGCTGCTCCGGCGCGCCGAGCGGGCTCGGCCGGCCCCACGAGATCTGCTGCAGCGCCAGCCGCAGCGGCTCGGCGTAGGCGAACTCGCCGTCGAGCAGCGACAGCGCCGTCTGCAGGCCGGCGTGCTCCTCGTCGGTGAATCTGATCGCCGGCAGATGGAAGTTCTCCGGCGGCAGCGAGTAGTTCTCCTGCTCGGCGAGGCCCTCGACCGGCTTGTCGACCGACAGCTGGATGCCGAGCGCCTCCAGCTCCGAACGGTCGGCGTAGAAGCGCCGCGCGAACGCATCCTCGTTCATCGCGCTGTAGCCCTCGACGTCGCGCCGGATCTCGGGCGCGGTGACGGGCCGGCGCTCCGCCATCAGGTAGCTGATGAGGGAGAGCTGGCGGATCAGCTTCTCGGTGTCCTTCGCCATGTGGTCGCGACACTGTAGTCAGCAGGGCTTTGCCGCCTTTCGGTGCGTGCCCATGTCGCTCGCTATTTGCGGCTTTTTGTCAGCTCGCCCCGGGGAACCAGGCGCCCGCGCCGAGCGCCTTGTCCCAACTCGACCAGCGCTCGCCCGGCGGCAGCGCGCGCTCCAGCCGGTCGAAGCTGCCGAGCCGGCCGCCGAGGTTGTCGACCATGTGCACGAGCGTCGCCTCGCGCGTGACCGGGACGACCGGGCTGCCGTGGGCGAGCGTTCCGTGATGGCTCAAGATGATGTGCAGGAGCGCCTGCGCGCGCTGCGGCGGGAACTGCGGCCGGCGCTCGATCGCCGCGCGCACGCGCGTGGAGCCGAGCACGATCTCGCCTTGCAGGCGGCCGGCCTCGGTCATCTCGATCGCCGGCTCGGCGGCGCTGTACGCGTCGAGCTTGCCGAGGTCGTGCAACAGCGCGCCGGTGACGGCGAGGTCGCGGTCGATCGCGGGGAAGACGCCGGCGAGCGCGCTGACGCCCTCGGCGACCGTCAGCGTGTGCTCCAGCAGCCCGTGCCGGTACGCCTGGTGGTAGTGCTTGGCGGCGGGCGCCTCGCGGAAGCGCGCCCACGTCTCGGTCGTGGCGCCGAAGACCTCCTCCAGCAGCGCGCGCAGGTCGGCGTCGCCGATGCTCTCCAGCAGCGCTCGCAGGTCGCGCTCCATCTGCTCGGCCGAGCGGGCCGGCCCCGGCTCGTCCCGTTCCAGCGCCGCGCGCTCGAACTCGCCATCGGCGGCGGGCCGCCACTGCTCCAGCACCAGCTGGGGGCCGTAGCGCTCGTGCCGCTCGTAGCGGGCTCTCACCCACACGACCGCGTCCGCGGCGAGCACCGCGACGTCTTCGTCGGCCGGCTCTCGCACGACGGCGGTCAGCGCGCCGCTGGCGTCGCCGAGACGCACGCGCAGGACGGTGCGGCCGTCGCGCGTCGTGAACGCCTCCGCGGCGCGCACCAGCAGCGCCTGCTCCAGCTCGTCCCCGTCGCTCAGCTCGCGCAGCGTCATCGTCGCGACGATAGAGCCGCTCGCGGACGGGGCCGGCGGGAACCGCTCAGGCGGGCTCGCCGTCGTCGGCGAGCGCGGCGTGCAACTCGCGGCGGGAGCGGATCCGAAGCTTCAGGAAGGCGTTGCGGAGGTGGAACTCGACCGTCTTGGTGGAGACGAACAGCGCCTGCGCGATCTCGCGGTTGGTCAGCCCGCCGGCCGCCAGCTCGCTGACGCGGCGCTCGCTCGGCGTCAGCGCCTGGACGCCCTGCAGCGCCGGCCGCCGCGGTCGTGCGCCGGCGGCGATCAGCTCCGCGCGCGCGGCGTCGGCGAGCCCGTCGGCACCGCAGCGGTAGGCGGCGTCGAGGCCGATCCGCAGCGTCTCGCGCGCGGCCGTCTGCTGGCGCCCGCGCCGTTGCGCGGCGCCGAGGTCGATCAGCACGCGCGCCCGCTCCAGTCGCGCCGGCGACCGCTCGGCGACCTCGGCCGCCTCCTCCATCAGCGCGATCCCGGGCGTGCCTCCGGCGACCAGACCCGCCGCTCGCAGCGCGGTCGCCAGCGCCCGCGGCGCTCCGAAGGCGCGCGCCCGCCGCAGCTCGTCGTGCGCCAGCTCGTGGGCCTCGCTCATCCGCTCCAGCTTCAGCGCCGCGATCGCGGCCTCCGAGCGCCATGGCAGCACGCACGGGCACGGCGCCGGGATCGCGTCGAGCCGGCGGCCGCATTCGAGCAGGTCGGCCAGCGCCCCCTCGGGATCTCCGGCATGCAGCGCCAACCGCCCGCGCGCGAACAGCATCCAGTTGTACGTGAAGGGGTTGGTGAGCTGCTCGTCGGGCGCGTGGGCGAGCAGCTCGGAGGCGCGCTCCGCGTCGCCGCGGTCGAGCAGCGCGAGCGCCGTGTAGGCGTGCGCGAACGGCCGCACGACCATCATCACGGGCAGTCGCTCCAAGCCGCCTTCGAGGTCGGCGAGCGCGCCGACGAGGTCGCCGCCGAGGTAGCGCGCTGAGCCGCGCAGCGTCGACATCGCGGCGAAGCCGACGACCGAGCCGCGCGTGCGCGCGTCGGTCAGCCCGGCGTCGGCCGTCTCGACGACCTCCTCCAGCCAGTCGGAGAAGAACAGCCCGGCGGTCGCGGCCACGTACGCGGTCGCGTCGGCGGTCGACTCGGCCAGCATGCGACCGCCGTCGAGCGCCCGTCGCAGCAGCGCCAGCACCTCCTCGTGATCGACGTCGCCGAGCATCGCGTGCTCGCAGCCGCGCTGGGCCAGCAGCGCCCGCTGCGCCGGCGTCCTCGCTTCTCTGGCGCCGGCCAGCAGGTCTCTGAAGCGCGTCAGCGCGACCTCGCGGCTGCGGTATTCCAGGCGCGCCGCGCTGAGATAGCCGGCGGTCAGCTCCTCCTCCAGCAGCGGGTCGGCGCCGGCGAGCACGCGCAGCCCCTCGTCGAAGGCGCCCGCGGCGCCGTCGTTGTCGCCGGCGGCGTAGAGCGCCTCGCCGAGCTGCGCGAGCGCGCGGGCGCGCGCCTGCGGCTGGTCGAGCAGCGCGACGGCGTCGCGCAGCCGCTCCGGCGCGGTCGGGTGGCCGGCGAGCGCGTCGGCGCGCCCGAGGTCGATCAGCAGGTCGGCGCGCAGGTCGCGCGGGGGCGCCTCGTCGAGCGCGCGCAGCAGGAAGCGCGCGGCGACCTCGGGCGAGCCGCCGCGCAGCGCTCGCTGACCGGCGCGCTGGAGGCAGTCGACGACCCACCGCTCGCCGGTCGGCAACGTGTGCAGCAGGTGCGGGGCGGCCCGCTCGATGCTGCCCTCGCCACTGCGGTGCAGCAGCTCGGCAGCCTCGTGGTGGAGCTGCCCGCGCTCGGCCGCCGGTATCCCGAGGTAGACCGCCTGGCAGACGATCGGATGGACGAAGCCGAGCTGAGCAGCCGGTCTCAGCACGTCCGCGGCGGCCAGCTCGTCGGCGGCGGCGCGCGCCTGGGCCGGGCTGAGGCCGGCGAGCGCGGCGGCCTGCGCCAGCGGCGCGCCGTCGCCGAGCACGGCGACCGCGCGCGCGAGCGGCGTCGCGCCCGGCGCGAGCCGTTCGAGCCGGCCGGAGGTCGCGCGCTGGATCGTCATCGGGCCGACCTGCTCGACGGCGGCGGCATTCGCGGAGATCGGAGCCAACCCGTTGATCTTCAACTCCGCGATCAGCTCGTGGGTGAAGAAGGGGTTGCCGCGCGTGACCTTCCAGCAGGCGGCGCAGAAGCTCTCGTCGGCGCCGGCGAGCGTCGCCCGCACCAGGCGCGCGGTCGCCTGCTCGCTGAGCGGCACGAGCTGCCTGCGCAGCACGTGCGGGTGGGTCGCCAGCGCGGCGAGCGCGTCGCCTCTGCCGAGCGCCTCGCGCGGGCGCGTCGTGACGACGATCAGCAGCGGCAGGTCGACGCTGCGCTGAGCGGTGTAGAGCAGCGCGCGCATCGAGGCGTCGTCGGCGACGTGGGCGTCATCGACGGCGAGCAGCAGCGGCTGCTGCTCGGCGATGTTGGCCGCGACCCAGTGGAGGCCGTGCAGCAGCGGGAACTCCGGCGGGCCGGTCTGGTCCTGGATCCGAACGCGGCCGGTCAGCGCCGGCTCCGCGTGCGCCGCCGCGCCGGCCAGCACGCGTCTGCGCTCGCGCGCGCTGGCGTTCGTCAGGTAGGGCTCGAACAGCTGCAGGGCGACGCCGAACGGGTACTGCCGTTCCAGCTCGCCGCCGCGCGCTCGCAGCACGACCATCCCGCGCTCCTGGGCGTGGTTGGCGGTCAGCGTCAGCAGCTGGGTCTTGCCGAGGCCGGCCGCTCCCTCCAGCAGCAGGATCCTCCCCGAGCTGGCGCAGGCGGCGGCGATCGCGTCGTCGACGGCGCCGATCTCCCAGTCGCGCTCCAGCGGATCGCGGTCGAGCGCATGGGCCGGCGGTCGCCGCTGGGGCGCGTCGGCAGGCAGGTGCTGCCCCTCCCCGTGACGGACCCTCGCCGAGCTCACGTGCCCACCCTATACACCCTGCAGGTCCGTTGAAATCCCGTCCCCCGGCGCATCGATCCCCTCCCCAGGGTCTGCTTTTCCAAAGTCTAGGGGGAACCGCCTGGTGCGTGGGACCGTTTCCTGGCGTTACGTTGCCGGTGGCAGAGGACGAGGCAGGGGAGCAGCGACCGACCAAGCGCAAGGCCTACCTACCAAAGTCGCTCGACTCGTCAGCGATCCGGGTCGAGCGCAGGTGGGCGCGCCGCCGCTCCACGACTTGTTTCGATGCGCGACCAGCCGGCCGTGGTGACACCCCCTCGAACCGCGCCGGCACCGGGGACGGTCCGCCCGACCGCAGCACGACTCGGCGGCGGGCGGGCCAACCCGCTCGCGACGCCGTGACGTTTGCCACAATCTGTCGTGGAGAGATCATCCACGGCGGGTAGGAGGAGGCGTCATGGAGCCGCTGTTCGAGCACCGCATGCAGTTCGCAGGCGTCGAGACGCGCGTGCTCGAGCTGGAAGGACGCGGCGATCCCTTCGTGCTGTTCCACGGCTGGTCCGACAGCGCCGACACCTGGCGTCACGTGCTCGCGCTGCTGGCGCGCCACGAACGCCGCGCGATCGCCGTCGACCTGCCCGGCTTCGGGGCCGCGCAGGCGGCCGGCGAGGGACCGCTGCTGCCGCAGCTCGACGCCTTCGGCGCCGAGGCGATCGCCTACGCCGCCGCCGACATCCGCCCGGCGCGCGGTCGCACGCGCGCCAGACGCGGCGCCGCCGCCAGACGCGGTCGCTCCGGTCGCGCCCGCGGCCGTCGCGCGGTCGTCGTCGGCAACTCGCTCGGCGGCTGCGTCGCGCTGCGCCTCGCCGAACGCGGCACCGTCGGCGGCGTCGCGATCGAGCGCGTCGTCGCGCTGGCGCCGGCCGGCCTGGAGATGGCCGGCTGGTTCCGCATCGTCGAGCGCGATCCGGTCGTGCGCTCGCTGCTGGCGCTGCCGCTGCCGCTGCCCGGGCGCGCGGTGCAGGAGGTCGTCGGCCGCGTCTACGGCGCGCTCGCCTTCGCGCACGCGAACGCGATCGAGCCGGGCGTCGTGCGCGCCTTCGCCCGCCATCACCCCGATCGCGCCGCGGTCGCCAGACTGCTGGCGTCGGGCCGGCGGCTGCTGCCGGAGCTGAAGGACTGCTTCGAGCTGTCGGCGATCGACTGCCCGGTCCAGCTGATCTGGGGCGACCGCGACCGGATGGTCTACGCGAGCGGCGCGCAGCGCGTGCTCGACGAGGTCGCCGGCGCGCGGCTGGAGCTGCTGGAGGACTGCGGCCACTGCCCGCAGATCGAGCGGCCCGACCGCGTCGTCGAGCTGCTGCTGCAGGAGGCGCTCCCCGCCGTCCGCGCGGCCTGAGCGGCGGGCCTGTCAGCGCCGTCGCCGCGGCGCACCTGCCAGACTTTCCGCGCGATGGACGCGATCCCGACGCCTGAGCAGGTCAGCGCCGCCGCCGCCAACGTCTTCGACCGCGTGATGCGCGGCGGCCTCGCCGACCTGCGTCCGCTGCCGTCGGCGATCATCGACGAGGGACCGCAGCGGACCGTGCGCCGCTACCTGCATCCCGGCGAGCCCCGCGGCGCCGCTCCGGCCGCCGGTCCGCGCCCGCCGGTGCTGCTGGTGCCGCCGCTCGCCGCGCCGGCGACCTGCTTCGACCTGCGCCGCGGCTGCAGCGTCGCCGAGCATCTGCTCGCCGCCGGCCACGCGCCCTACCTGCTCGACTACGGCTCGATCGCCTTCGGCGACCGCAACCTCGGCATCGAGCACTGGATCGACGAGGTGATCCCGCGGGCGATCGACGCCGTCCGGCGCGACGCCGACGCCGACCAGGTGCAGCTCGTCGGCTGGTGCCTCGGCGGGATCATGGCGCTGCTGGTCGCGGCCGAGACTCCGGCCCACGTGCGCTCCGTCGCGATGGTCGCCAGCCCCTTCGACACGAGCGCGGTGCCGCTCGTCGCGCCGCTGCGTCCGCTCGTCAACCTCGCCGGCGGCTCGGTCGGCACCGCCGCCTACAAGCTGCTCGGCGGGGCGCCGGCGCCGCTCGTCAAGCGCGTCTACCAGCTCGCCGGCTTCGACAAGTACGTGCTGAAGCCGTTCACGCTCGCGACGAATCTCGACGACCGCGACTTCCTCGCGCAGGTCGAGGCGGTCGACCGCTTCATGAGCGGCATGCTCGCCTATCCCGGGCGGACCTTCGGCCAGATCTACCACCGCATGCTGCGGCGCAACGACCTCGCCGAGGGTCGCATCGTGCTCGGCGACCGCACGATCGAGCTGGCCGGCGTGACCGCGCCGGTGCTGTCGATCGCCGGCGAGGGCGACGGGATCGCGCCGCGCAAGGCCGTCCATCGCGTCGCCGAGCTGCTGCCGAACGCGGCCGCGGTGAAGATCGCGACGGCGCCCGGCGGCCACCTCGGCGTGCTGACCGGCCGCGCCGCGCGCCGCACGACATGGCCGCTGGTCGACGACTTCCTCGACGCGACCGCCAGCTCCGACGGCAGCGGCAGAGCGCGCCGTCATCTGCGCGCGGTGGCGTAGCGCGCTCGGCTACAGGCCGATCGGGTGGCGCACGGTGAAGCCGGCGCCGCTGCGCGGCTCCGCCTGCCAGCGCGAGCCGGTCGCGCGCAGGCCGCTGGTGTCGAAGCGCAGCCCGGCGACGTACATGTAGGTGTGACCGGCGTTGGCGAAGATCGTCACCCATCTGCCGGCGCCCGCCGCGCCCCACTCGGCCAGCTCGCCGGAGACCATCGTCTGGTCGACGAGGCCGGCGGCGGCGAAGGCGAAGCTGATCGACGCCGAGCAGTCGTAGGCGGTGTCTATGAAGGTCCCGTGGCCGCCGCCGTAGCGGTAGGGCAGCCGCGCGATCTTGTTGCCGGCGTCGATGATCTGCTTGACGACCTCGGGCGCGCCGAGCGGCGCGACGGCGAGCCCGTCGGCGGTGACGGCGGCGCGCTCGCCGCTGGGGATTCCGCTGCGCTCCAGCTCGGCGCGGATCTGCGCGTCGGTCAGCGGCTTCGCCAGTCTGTCGGGATCGGTGATGCCGGCGCCCGCGTCGGGATCGAAGTTCGTGCGCACGCCGGCGTCTGGGTTGACGGCGGTCGGGTTGCGCTGCAGCTTGTCGACCGCCTGCTCCTCGTACTGCGGCTGGGGAGCGGGGGCGACCTCGGTCGGGATCGGGGCGCCGTTGGCTTCCGACTCGCCGGCGGAGCCGCAGCCGCTGAGTGCGACGGCGCCAGGCGCGGCGAGCACGACGACGGCGGCGATGACGGGGATTCGCGGCCTCACGCCATCGAGTATTGCAAGCGCGTCTCCTCGGCCTGCCAGCAGCATGTGAACGCGCAGCCGGTAACGTTGCCGGCCGATGTCGGGCCCCCTCCATCGCTATCGCGGCATGGCGCTGCTGCCGCTCGCGGCGCTCGCCGTGCACCAGCTGCGCTACGGGCTCGCCTTCGGCGCCGACGCGCAGGAGCGGCTGGCGCTCGAGGGGCACGGCTATCTCGGCTCGGTCGAGGCGGTCGCCGTGATGCTGTGCGCGGTCGCCTTCGGCTCGTTCCTGACGCGCCTCGCGGGCGCGTGGTGCGGGCGTGACGGTGAGCGCGCCGGCGCTCGTCACGGCCTCGTGAAGCTGTGGGCGGTCGCCACGCTGGTGCTGGCCGCGATCTACAGCGGTCAGGAGCTGCTGGAGGGGATGCTGACCGCCGGTCACCCGCCCGGCGTCGAGGGCGTCCTCGGCCACGGCGGCTGGCTGATGCTGCCGCTGTCGGTCGCGATCGGCGGCCTGCTCGCGCTGCTGCTGCGCGGTGCCCAGGCGGTGCTCGCCGCCGTCCGCCGCGTCTCCGCCGCGCGTCCGCTGAGCGTCGGCGCCGCGGTCGCGCAGGCGCGTCCCGCGTTCGTCGTGCCGCAGCGCCGCACGGCGCTGGCCGGCGCCGCCGCTGGGCGCGCGCCACCCCTGCTCGTCCTCGCCGCCTAGCCGCTGCGCGCCCCCGCGATCGGGTCGGCGCGCGCCTGCGCGGCGCTGCAGCACGACCGATCTTTCGATGGAGGTACGCATGTCCCGCTTCGCCGGGGCGCTCGCGACCACGCTGGCGATCCTCGCCGCGTGCGCCGCGACCGCCGCCGCACACCAGGGTGACGCGCGCTACCGCTCCGTCCTCCGGGGCGTCGACCCGGCGACGAGCGGCCTGCGCGTCGAGGTGCTCAACTACGACGACCGCTTCGAGCTCGACAACCGCACGGGCGAGACGGTCACGATCTACGGCTACAACAGAGAGCCGTACGCGCGCATCGACGCCGACGGGACCGTCGCCGTCAACAGGAACTCGACCGCCTACTACCTCAACGACGAGCGCTACGCGAACGTCCCGGTCCCGGCCGAGGTGCGCAGAAACCCGCGCGCGGAGCCCGACTGGGTCGTGAGAGACAGAACCGGCCGCTTCGAGTGGCACGACCACCGCATGCACTGGATGGCGAGAGGGATCGCGCCGCAGGTCAGAGACGAGGCGGTCAGAACCAAGGTCTTCGACTACGCGGTGCCGATCGCGGTCGGCAGCCAGCCGGCGTCGATCACCGGCACGCTGTGGTGGGTCGGCGAGCAGGACTCCGGCTCCTTCCCGGTCGCGGCGATCGTCTCGCTCGTCGTGCTGGTGGCGCTGCTCGGCGGCGCGGTCGTCGTCGTGCGGCGGCGGCGCGGCGCGCAGCCGAAGCGCGCCGCGGACGCGGAGCCGGACGCGTGGTGAAGCGGCTGCTCGCGCTCGCGCTCGCGCTCGTGCTGCTGGCACCGGCGCAGGCGTTCGCGCACGCGACGTTGCAGGAGAGCGCGCCGCAGCGCGGCAGCGTGCTCAGAACGCAGCCGGAGGAGGTCGTCTTCCGCTTCGACGAGGTGGTCGAGGGCAACTTCGGCGCGGTGCGCGTCTTCGACGCCAGCGGCAGACGCGTCGACTCCGGCGACGCCTTTCACCCCGACGGCCGCGCGACCGAGATCGCCGTGCACCTGCGCGACGGCCTGCCCGACGGCAGCTACACCGCCACCTACCGCGTCGTCTCCGCCGACGCGCACGTCGTCTCCGGCGGCCTCGTCTTCTCGATCGGCAGAGCCGGCGTCGCCGGCAGCACCGTCGCCGAGCTGCTCGGCGGGCAGAGAACGGGAGCGGTCACCGACGCCGCCTTCGGCGTCGCGCGCGGCCTTCAGTTCGCCGCGATCGCGGTCGCGCTCGGAGCGCTCGCCTTCCTGCTGCTGGTGTGGGAGCGGGCCGCCGCCGCGGTCGCGCCGGGCGCCGCGGCGACGCGCGCCTTCGCCCGCCGCCACCGTGCGCTGATGCTGGGGGCGGCGCTCGCCGGCCTGCTCAGCGCCGCGGCCGCCGTCGTGCTGCAGGGCGCCGAGGCGGCCGGCATCTCGGCCTTCGACGCGCTCAGACCGTCGATCGTGCGCGAGACGCTCGGGACCCGCTTCGGGACTGTCTGGGGGATCGCCGTCGCGGCGTGGCTGCTGGTCGCGTTGGCCGCGGCGTTGGCGCTGCCCGACGGCGAGGCCGCGGCGCGGCGGGGCGCGCGTGCGCACGACCCGATCGCGCTCGCCGCCTTCGCGCCGCCGCTGATCTTCCTCGCGCTGCTGCCGGCGCTCGGCGGCCACGCCTCGGTGCAGTCGCCGACGTGGCTGCTGCTGCCGGCCAACGTCGTCCACGTCGTCGCGATGAGCCTCTGGGCCGGTGGGCTGGCGACGCTGCTGCTGGCGTTGCCGGCGGCGACGCGCGCGCTGCCGGAACGCGGCGACCGCAGCCGACTGCTGGCGGCGGTGCTGGCGCGCTTCTCACCGCTGGCGCTCGGCGCCGTGATCGCGCTCGTCGCCAGCGGGCTGGTGCAGAGCGTCGTCGAGGTGCGCACCGTCGCTCACCTGTTCGACACGCCGTTCGGGCGCGCGGTCGCGATCAAGCTGGTGCTGCTGCTCGGGCTGATCGCGCTCGGCGCGGTGCAGCGGCGGCGGGTGCTGCCGCGCCTGCGCGCGGTCGCGGAGGCCGCGCAGCCTCCGGCGGCGGCGGGCGTGCTGCTGCGGCGCACGCTGCGCGCCGAGCTGCTGCTGATCGTCGGCGCGCTGACGGCGACGGCGGCGCTGGCCGCGTACGCGCCGTCGATCGCGCAGCAGTCGGGGCCGTTCGACACGACGACCGCGCTCGGACCGCTGCAGCTGCAGGTGACGGTCGACCCGGCCGCCGTCGGTGCCAACGAGCTGCACGTCTACCTGCTGAACGAGCGCGACGGCAGCCAGTTCGACGGTGCCAGAGAGGTGACGCTGTCGGCGACGCAGACCGAGCGCGGGATCGGCCCGCTGTCGGTCCCGGCCGACCGCGCCGGCCCCGGCCACTACGTCGCCAACGCCGACCTCGGCGTTCCGGGCGACTGGACGGTGCGCGTCGCCGTGCGCATCTCCGACTTCGACGAGTACACGACAAGAGTGGAGGTTCCGATCCGATGAACCGCATCGCGACAGGCGCTGCCCGGCGCCGCCGCAGCACGCGGCGCGCGGCCGCCGCGTTGGCGTTGGCGGGCGCGGCGCTGCTGCCCGCGACCGCCGCCGCGCACGTCTCGGTCGTGCCGAAGACGGCACCGGCCGGCGCCTACACCGTGCTCGACGTGCGCGTGCCCAACGAGCGCGACGACAAGCCGACGACGAGCGTCGACGTGAAGCTGCCGCCCGGCTTCGTCGCGGCTTCGTTCGAACCGGTCCCCGGCTGGCAGGTGAGAGTGATCCGCGAGCAGCTGTCGACGCCGATCGAGACCGAGAACGGCCCGATCTCCGAGCAGGTCTCGCGGATCGTCTGGAGTGGCGGCGAGATCCCGCCCGGCGCCTTCCAGGACTTCCCGATCTCGGTCCAGATCCCCGACAGAGTCGGCAGCGAGCTGAGCTTCAAGGCGCTCCAGACCTACGCTGGCGGCGAGGTCGTGCGCTGGATCGGCGCGCCCGACTCCGACACGCCGGCCGCACAGGTCGAGATCGTCGCGCCGGCCGGCGAGGGTGAAGGGGCCGGGGCCGGGCATGGGGCGGCGGGCGAGAGCGGGACCGAGGGCGGCGAAAGCGGCTCGACGGACGACCCGCAGCAGCTCGTGGCCGAGAGCCAGGTCTCGCTGCCCGCGGACGACGACGCCTCCAAGGGCCTCGCCTACGCCGGCCTCGCCGCGGGGATCGTCGGGCTGCTGCTCGGCGCCGCCGCGCTGCTGGTCGCGCTGCGCCGCAGGGGAGCCGCCGGCGCATGACGACGCTGCTCGCCAGCCTGCTGTACCTCGCACCCGCGCTGCTGATCGCAGCGGCGCTGCTGCGCGGGCGGTACCTCGGCGAGCGCACCTTCACGGCCGTCGTCGCGCACGCCCGGCGGCGGATCGCGCGACGCCCGGCGCGCCGTCACGGCCGCGCGCGGCGGCGGCGTACGCGGCCCCCGCGCGGCGGGCGGCTGGTCGCCGCACGGATGGCAGGACGGGCGCCGCCGCTGGCGGCGTGAGCCAGCAACCCGTCCATCCTTTCCGAAAGAAGATCGAATGCGTACTCGCATCACGCTCGCGGCCGCTGCCGCGACCACCCTGCTCGCGCTCCCGGCTGCCGCGCAGGCGCACGTCACCGTCAACCCCCGCAGCGTCCCCGCCGACAGCTACCAGGTGCTGAGCGTGCGCGTCCCCAACGAGGACGACAGAGCGGCGACGACGAAGGTCAGACTGAGCTTCCCGGGCGGCTTCCAGTTCGTCTCCTACGAGCCGCAGGCCGGCTGGCGCGCGCAGGTCGTGCGCCGCAAGCTCGACAGACCGCTGCAGACCGACGACGGCCCCGTCACCAGCGAGGTCGGCTCGATCACGTGGACCGGTTCGCGCAAGGGGCTGGGGCGGATCGCGCCCGGTCAGTTCCGCGAGTTCCGCATCTCCGTGAAGCTGCCCGGCAAGGCCGGCGACGTGCTCGCCTTCCCCGCGCTGCAGACCTACTCGAACGGGACCGTCGTGCGCTGGACCGGCGCCGCCGACGCCGACAAGCCGGCGCCGGCGCTGAGACTGACCGCGGCGGAGAGCGCGCACGGCTCGAGCACGCGCGCGCAGGCGCGCGCCGCCCACTCCGGCGTCGTCAGCCGCACGCCCGCCGCCGGCCGCACGGCGCGCAACGTCAAGCGCGTGGCGGTCACCTTCGCCCAGCGGCTGACGACCGGCAAGATCGACGTCTACCGCGGCTCGACGCGCGTGAACCCGGCGAGCAGCGGGCCGCGCGGAGCGACGATCGCGGCGAGCTTCTCGCGCAAGCTCGCCGCCGGCTCCTACACGGCCCGCTGGCGCGCGGTCGCCTCCGACGGCCACGTGCAGACCGGCTCGTGGAGCTTCAAGGTCGGCTGAGGTGACGCGGGCGCGCCGATGAGAGGCCTCTTGATCCTCACCTAAGGTCGCACCCCGATCATCAATCGCCGTTACCATCGCCCCTGGGCCTGCGAGGCGGGTCCACGGGGCGAGCGGTCGATCACATCAACCCACGGGGGCGGGGCTGAAGCCCCGTTTGCTGCAAAACGGAGAACGAGGAAACGACGCGATGGCGGACACCAGCGGCACCAGAAGAGAGCGTCGCGCGACGCAGCGGGCCGAGCGGCAGGAGCGCGAGCGTGCTGAAGCCGCCAAGGCGAGACAGCGCAGACGGCTGTTCCAGCTCGGCGGCGCCGCCGCGCTGGCCGCGGCGATCATCGTCGTGATCGTGATCGCCACCGGCGGTGGCGACTCCGGCCCGACCAGAAGAGCGGGCGAGTCGGTCGCCGGCGCCAACGACACGGCCGCGCTGCTCGCGGGGATCCCGCAGAGAGGCGCCGAGCTCGGCGACCCGAGAGCGCCCGTCACGCTGATCGAGTTCGGCGACCTGCAGTGCCCCTACTGCAAGGACGCCTCCGACTCGGCGCTGCCGAGCATCATCGAGAACTACGTCAGAGACGGCAGAGTCAAGCTCGTCTTCCGCGACGTCGCCTTCCTCGGCACCGACTCGACGCGCGCCGCGCAGATGGCCGCCGCGGCCGGCCAGCAGAACAAGCTGTGGGACTTCGTCCACCTCTTCTACACCAACCAGGGTGCGGAGAACACGGGCTACGTCACCGACGACTTCCTCAGAGAGATCGGCGGCGGCGTCAGAGGCCTCGACGTGCAGAGAGCGTTCGACGACCGCGCCAGCCCCGAGGTCCAGAGAGCGATCACCGACGCGCAGACCGAGTGGCAGGGCTACGGCCTCAGCGGCACGCCCTCCTTCGTCGTCGGCAGAACGGGCGGCACGCTGGAGGCGGTCAACACCGACCAGGGCGTGACGTTCGAGACGCTGTCGGAGCCGATCGACAGACTGCTCAACGAGAGATAGTCCGATGAGCGATCGCCTGCTCCACCGCACGCTGCTGGTGCTGACCCTGATCGGGGTCGGCATCGCCGGCTACCTGACCTACATCCATTACCGCGGCTTCGACCCGATCTGCGCGGTCGGTCATGGCTGCGAGAAGGTGCAGAACTCGGAGTGGGCGAAGCTCGCGGGCGTGCCGGTCCCGCTGCTCGGCCTGATCGGCTACGTCGGCATCCTCGCGACGCTGTTGGTGCGCGGTGAGCTGGCGCGGCTGGCGACGGCCGGGATGGCGATCATCGGCTTCGCCTTCTCGATGTACCTGACGTACCGCGAGATATTCACGATCGAGGCGATCTGCCAGTGGTGCGTCGGCAGCGCCGTCGTGATGACGCTGATCCTGATCTTCTCGGTGATCCGCGTGCTGCGCGTCGACGACGATGACGCGTACGCTTCGGACCTTGCCTCGGAGCCGGAGCACGAGCCTGTCTGACCCGCGGTCCGCGCCGCGTGCGCGGACCTGTCTCGCACTCGCCGCGGCGCTGCTCCTGATCGGGGCGGCGCTGCCGGCGGGCGCGCAGGCGCACGGCCTCGTCGGCCGCACCGATCTGCCGATCCCGCAGTGGCTGTTCGCGTGGGTCGCCGCGGTCGTCCTGATCGTCTCCTTCGCCGCGCTCAGCCTGCTGTGGCCGCAGCCGCGGCTGGAGCGCGCGGGCGCGACACGGCGGTTCGCGGTCCCGCTCGCGCTGCGCGTGCTCGCCGGCGCGCTCGGTGTCGCCGCCTTCGCCGTCGTCGTCTACGCCGGCCTCGCCGGCACGGAGGTCGCGACCGCCAACCTCGCGCCGACCGCGATCTACGTGCTCGTGTGGGTCGGGGTGCCGGTCGTGAGCGTCGTCTTCGGCGACGTCTGGCGCGCCGTCGACCCGTGGTTCGCGGTCGCCCGCGCCGGTCGCTGGGCGCTGCGCGCCGTGCGCGGCGCCGACGCCCCGCCGCTGCGGCCGCGGCTGACCTATCCCGAGCGGCTGGGGCGCTGGCCGGCGGTGCTCGTCGTCGCCGGCTTCGGCTGGCTGGAGCTGGTCTACGTCGACCGCGACGTGCCCTCGACGCTCGCCGTGCTGGCGCTCGTCTACGCGCTCGTGCAGCTGGTCGGCATGGGGCTCTTCGGGATCGAGCGGTGGCGCTCGCGCGCCGACGGCTTCGCTGTCCTGTTCGAGCTCTTCTCGCGGATCGCGCCGCTGGAGCTGCGCGACGGCCAGGTCGCGACGCGGCCGCTGCTGTCGGGGCTGCCGAAGCTCGACGCCGCCGTCCCCGGGACGGTCGCGCTGACGGCGGTGATGATCGGCACGACGACCTTCGACGGCGCCTCCAACGGCGAGCTGTGGACGTCGATCGCCGAGCCGTTGCAGGACCTGTTCGGCGACCTCGGCTTCGGCGTCACCGTGACGGCCGAGCTGACCGCGACGATCGGGCTGCTCGGCGCGATCGTGCTCGTCGGCGCCTTCTACCGGATGGGCGTCGCGGGGATGCGCACCGTCGGCGGCGACCACTCGACCGGCGAGCTGGCGCAGCGCTTCGCGCACACGCTCGTGCCGATCGCCTTCGGCTACCTGCTCGCGCACTACTTCTCGCTGCTCGTCTTCCAGGGGCAGTCGCTCGCCTACCTCGTCTCCGACCCGCTCGGCGACGGCTCCGACCTGTTCGGCACCGCGACCGCGACCGTCGACTACACCGTCCTGTCGGCAGCGGCGATCTGGTACGTGCAGGTGGCGGCGCTCGTCGCCGGTCACGTCGCCGGGCTGATGCTCGCGCACGACCGCGCGCTGACGCTCTACCGTGACGCGCGTGAGGCGGTCCGCTCGCAGTACTGGATGCTCGTCGTGATGGTCGGCTTCACCTGCCTGGGTCTGTGGCTGCTGTCGGCGGTTTCCACATGAGGCGCGCGCTCGCGCTGGTGATGCTGCTGGCGCTGGGCGCGCTCGTCGTCGCCGGCTGCGGGTCGAGCGAGGACAGCGGCGGCGAGGGTGGAGGCTCGGGCCGCTTCGAGGCGGCCGGAACGCTGCCCGAGGGGCTCGCCGGCAGAGCGGCGCCGCGGATGGTGCTGACCGACGCGCGCAGCGAGCAGCCGCTCGACACCGCGACGCTGAGAGGCCGGCCCTACCTCGTCACCTTCCTCTTCACCAACTGCCCCGACGTCTGTCCGTTGATCGGGCAGGAGCTGCGCCAGTCGCTGGAGGAGCTGGGACCGCAGGCCAGAGAGGTCGCCGTCGTCGCCGTCAGCGTCGACCCGCGCCACGACACGGCGGAGGCCGTGCGCACGTGGCTGAGACGGCAGCGGCAGCCGGAGAACTTCCACTACCTGATCGGCAGCGAGCAGCAGCTCGCACCCGCCTGGAGAGCGTTCTACGCCGCGCCGCAGGTCGCCGGCAACCCCGACAGCGCGCACACCGCCGTCGTCTGGCTGATCGACGCGCAGGGGCGGCTCGCGGGCAAGATCAGCGCCGGCCAGGCGTTCGACCCGGCCGCGCTCGCCGCCGACCTCAGAACGCTGCTGTCCGAGCGCGACGACCGCTGATGCTCCTGGCCGCCGGGTGACCTAGCATGGGGGCGTCTGACGTCCCCTGCCGCCGGAGGTTCCACCAGATGACCGAGTTGCTGCTCCCTCGCCTCAAGCAGGAGATAGAGACCCGCTTGGCGGAGCTGCGACCGCTCATCGCCGAGATCGAGCAGCTCGAGGCCGCGAAGGCCGCGCTGCTCGCGCGCGCCGAGCTGCCGACGGCGATCCCGGCGCCGGCGCCCGCGCGCCGCAGAGCGACGCGCAACGGCAGCGCGACGCGCAGACGCGCCGCGGCGCCGAGCGCGCCCAAGCGCGCCGAGGGCGACGGCGAGCGCGCTCCGCGCGGCGCCAACCGCGACGCGATCGTCAAGCTCGTCGAGGAGCGCCCCGGCGTCTCGGTCGCCGAGATCGCCTCGGTCACCAAGATCGCCAAGCCGACGGTCGCCACGACCGTCTCCAAGCTCAAGCGCGAGGGCGTCTTCGCCGACGAGGCCGGCGGCGTCAAGCTCGCCTCGCGGCAGGCGATGACGATCTCCGGCGCCGCGCCCGCTGCGGCCGCCGAGCAGCCGGCCGCGCCGGCGACTGCCGCTGAGGCCGAGCCGGCCGCGGCGGCAGCCGCGCCCGCCGCCGCCAAGGCGGCGAGAAGAGCGCGCCGCGGGGCGAAGAGAAAGCCGGCCAGACGTGCGCCGGCCGCGGCCAAGCAGCCGAGACGCGACGAGGGCGTGAGCGACGGCGAGTGGGACGAGGCGGCGCCGGCCGTCGCGGAGGACGCCGCCTCTTAGGCGGCCGCCGTGCGCGAGATCCCGATCCGCGGCGAGATGATCCGGCTCGGCCAGCTGCTGAAGCTGGCCGACCTCGTCGAGGTCGGCGCCGACGCGAAGCTGTTGCTGGAGGACGGGCTCGTGACCGTCAACGGCGAACTGGAGCAGCGGCGCGGCCGTCAGCTCCACCGCGGCGACGTCGTGACGGTCGAAGACGAGTCCGTGCGCGTGGCTTAAGGCCTGCGCAGGGGGCGAATTTCCAGGCAGCACACCATGCGGACGGAACTCCCGCTACCATGGTCTGCCAATTTGCGTAGGGCTGACGTCCGGTCGTATTTGCGACGGGGCGTCTGTCCATGACTACCTAAGGAGACTGCGTGGGGCGTTACACCGGCCCGGTCGAGAAGCTCTCGCGACGCGAGGGCGTCGACCTTTGCCTGAAGGGCGAGCGACGACTGAATGGCAAGAGCGCCCTGGAGCGGCGTGGACCGCAGCCTCCCGGCCAGCACGGCAACGCGCGGCGGCGTAGAGAGTCCGTCTACGCGGAGCAGCTGCGCGAGAAGCAGAAGGCGAAGCGCTACTACGGCGTGCGCGAGAAGCAGTTCCGTCGCTACGTCGCGGCCGCTACGAAGAAGCGCGAAGGCGTCGTCGGCGAGCAGCTCCTGCAGCTGCTGGAGCAGCGGCTCGACAACGTCGTCTACCGCCTCGGCCTTGCTTCGACCCGTCCGCAGGCGCGTCAGTTCGTCTCGCACGGCCATGTGCTCGTCAACGGCCAGCGCTGCGACATCGCGTCGCGTCAGGTCAGACCGGGCGACGTCGTCATGGTCGCTCCCGAGGCTGCCGTCCGCCCCGTCTCGACGGTCGCGACCGAGCAGATGGGCCGCGTCGGCGCGTGGCTCGAGGCCGACTTCGACTCGCTCGCCGGCAAGGTCCTGCGCCTGCCGGTCCGCAACGAGATCGACACGCCGGTCGCCGAGCAGCTGATAGTCGAGTTCTACAGCCGCGTCTGACGATGGCGGACGGGTTCGACCCGTTCCACGCCCTCACGGACGCGCCCGACGTCGCGCACGGCAAGCTTGCCGTCGCGCTCGGGGCTGAGTTCGAGCCGGTCCGCGCGGCGTCACTCGACGCCGCGCTCGCGCCGCTCGTCGCTGAGCTGGCGCCGCTTGCCGGCGCCGGCCCCGCCGAGCAGCTGCTCGGCGCGGAGGCGAGCTTCTCCCGTCACCTGCGCGCCGAGGCGCGCGAGCATCGCGACCTCGGCATCGGCGACCTGCTGCCGCACCAGGTCGCCGAGCGCGGTCGCGGCCACGAGCTGACGGTCGCGTTGGTGGCGCTGGAGGCAGCGCGCCGCGCCGGCCTGGAGCTCGGCCTCGTCGCCCGCTCCGAGCAGGTCTACGTCGCGCACCCGCAGATGGACGAGCCGGTGCTGCTTGCGGCGGAGCCGGAGGAGGCGTGGCACCTGCTCGACGCGCGCGAGCTGGGCGACGCGGAGCTGATGTGGCAGTCGGCGCATGAGGCGGTCGCGCTGCTGCTGTCGCTGATCCTCGAGCGCACGCACGAGACCGGCCACATCGCGCACGAGCTGCTCGCGGCCGAGCTGTGGCTGGCGCTGCCGCTCGATGACGAGGAGCAGGAGCGCGTGCAGACGCAGCTCGCGTCGGTGCGCGCGCGGCTGAACTAGAGGGCCGCGCCGAGCGCGTCGCGCGTCGCGTCGCGGCCGCGCGCGCTCACAGCGCCGTGCCGAACGCGTCGCCGGCGGCCACGGCGGCGAGGCCGGCCAACAGCGGGACGACGATGTTGACCGCCGCCGTGCGGCCGTGGCCGGTCCGGCTCAGCACCGTGCTGTCGGCCATCCACGTCGAGAAGGTCGTGTAGCCGCCGAGCAGCGCGGTGCCGAGCAGCAGCCGCGCCTCGTCGCCCGGCGCCAGCCCCGCCAGCAGACCGAGCAGCGTGCTGCCGCTGAGGTTCACCGCGAAGGTGCCGAGCGGCAGCCTCGAGCCGCGCGCGCGGCGCGCGTCGACGGCGGCCGCCAGCATCACGCGGGCGACGGCGCCGAGCCCGCCGAGCAGCGGCACGCCCGCCCACACCAGCGGGCTCACCGCAGCGGCTCCGGCGACGGGGCGAATGCGGGCGCGATCATCGAGCCGGCGCTCCGCCGGCACGCGCGACGAGCCGCATCCCGAGCAGCGCCAGCGCGAGCCCGCCCGCGACGCTCGCCGCCGCGTAGCCGAGCGCGAGCGCGACGTGGCCGCCGTCGAGCAGCTCGAACAGCTCCAGCTGCAGCGTCGAGAAGGTCGTCAGGCCGCCGCAGAGGCCGGGGCCCCACAACGCCATCCGCGGCTCCGAGTGCGCCCGCCCGGCGAAGCGGGCGACGATCGCGCCGAGCAGGAAGGCGCCGGCGAGGTTCACCGCGAAGGTCGTCCACGGCCACTGGCCGGCCGCCGGCGCGAACGCCTCCTCAAGGACTGCGCGCGCGAGCGTGCCGAGGGCGCCGCCGCAGAAGACGGCGAGCAGGATCGGCGCGGGCGGACGGGGACGCACGCAGGCAGCTTGGCACGTCGCGCGCGGGGCGAGGCGGGGCGCGGCGCGCGGCGGGGCGCGGCGGCAGCCGTCACGATGTGCGCCATGGAGCTGCGTCAACTGCGCTACTTCGCCGCGGTCGCCCGCCATCGCCACTTCACGCGCGCGGCCGACGAGCTGCACGTCACGCAGTCGGCGCTGTCGCAGCAGGTCAAGCGGCTGGAGGAGGAGCTGGGCGTCGAGCTGCTGCTGCGCGCGCCGGCCGGCGTCTCGCTGACTCCGGCCGGGGAGGACCTGCTCGCGCGCGCCGACGCGATCCTCGCCGAGGCGGCGCGCGCTCACGCCGACATGGACGCGCACGCCGGCCTGCTGCGCGGCGTCGTGCGGGTCGCCGCCGACGCGGCGGCGGCGCTGTCGCTGCCGGCCGCGCTCGCCTCCTTCCACCGCGCTCACGCGGGCATCCGCATCGGCCTGCGGCAGGCTGCGGCGACGGAGGTCGCCGCGCTCGTGCGGACCGGCGCCGTCGACCTCGCGGTCGCGTCGGTGGGGGCCGCCGGACTGCCCGACGGCGTCCGCGCGCTCGCGCTCGCGGACGAGCCGCTGCACGCGATCGCCGCCCCCGGCGACGGCCTCGCCAGCGGCGGCGAGGTCGCCGTCTGGGAGCTGCGCGAGCGACCGTTCATCCTCGCCGAGCCCGGCAGCGCGCTGCGCGAGCTGGTCGTCGGCGCCTGCGAGGCGGCCGGCTTCGGGCCGGTGCCGCTGTTCGAGGTCGGCGATCCGTCGGCGGTCCGCCGCCTCGTCCACGAGGGCCTTGGCGTCAGCCTCGTGCCGGCGTCGTGGCTGGCCGTGCCCGGTCCGCCGGTCGCCGTCGCGCGGATCGCCGCGCCGGCACCGCGCCACCGCGCGCTGCTGCTGGCGCCGGCGGCCGGCGGCG
>NZ_JAWSTH010000091.1:0-25056 GCF_033542075.1 Conexibacter stalactiti | reverse complement strand
CGGCCATCGGCAGCGCGACGGCGCTGTGGTCGTGCGGCACGGTGCCGGCCGCGCGCGCGGCGGCACCGGGCGCGGTGTCACCGTGCGCGGCATCCCCGTGCGCGTGCTCGACGCGCACCCGCGCGCGCTGCGGCGCGAGCGCGACGAGGCTCGACAGCTCGCGGCGGGCGCGGGCGACGGCGCGGCCCTCCAGCCACTCGCCGATCGAGAAGAGGACGACGACCAGCGCCGCCTCCATCCAGGCACCGATCGCGACCGCGCCGAGGCTCGCGACCGTCATCAGGAACTTGATCTCTGGCCGCCGCGTCGTCACGAGCGCGACGACGCCGGCGCGCGCGATCGGCCCGATGCCCACGAGGACCGCGGCCCCGTACAGCCATGCCGCCGGCAGGTCGGTGGTGAGATCGACGACGACCGCGACCAGCAGCAGCGCGGTCGAGATCAGCGTCAGCAGGTCGCCGCGCGAGAGTGCGCGAATCTGCGCAAGCACGCCGCGCTTTTCGTCGACCGCGCCGCGCTCTGCGCCATCTGCGCCGCGAACTCCACCGTCCGCGCCGCGATCTGCGCCGGCCATGAGGCCGCCGCCGAGCGCATCATCGACGACGTGGTAGCCGAGCCGTTCCACCCGCCGCGCGACCGCCGCGCGGTCGAACTGCCCGGGCGCGTGCTCGACCAGCATCCGCCCGCTCGTGAAGCTGACCTCGACGCCGCTGACGCCGTCGAGCCGGCCGACGGCGGCCGAGACGGTGCGGGCGCAGGAGGCGCAGTCCATCCCGTCGACCGCGACGACCGTATGGGCGTAGTCGTGCGCGAGGCGTGAGCGGGCGTCGTCGAGTGCGCGGCGGACGCAGGTGCCGGAGCAGCGCTCGTCGTCCAGCTCCACGACCAGCCGGCCGCCGGCCTCGGCGACGGCGCGCACGCCGTCGTGGTCGCCGAGCGCGCCGCGCAGGCGCTCGGCGCAGTCGCCGCAGCCGGCGGCGCCTCTGTCCAGTTCGAGTTCGACGGTCGTCGCGCTCATACGTTCACAGTGAAGGACATCTGCGCAGATCTCAAGATGTCGGAGAGAACGGCAGATCAGGACTTGTTCTCGTTGGCGAACGGCTCGGCCGCGCCTCGTGCCCGCGCCGCGCCCATCGCGCCCGCAGCCGCCCGCACCGCGCGCCCGCCCCGCCTCACCCGTGAACTTTTGGCCACCACCGGCGTCAACCGCCCAACCCAGGGGAAGGCTCCCCTCCGTGGACGACTCCGAGCTGGACGGACTCGTCGCCTGGTGGGAGGCGGCGAACTACCTGACCGTGGCGCAGATCTACCTGCGCGACAACCCACTGCTGCGCGAGCCGCTGCGCGCCGAGCACATCAAGCCGCGGCTGCTGGGCCACTGGGGCACGTCGCCCGCCCTCAGCCTCGTCTACGCGCAGCTCAACCGCCTTATCCGCCGCACCGACGCGCAGCTGCTCAACGTCACCGGTCCCGGCCACGGCGGACCCGCGATCGTCGCCAACGCCTACCTCGAAGGCAGCTGGTCGGAGGTCTACCCCGAGGTCGGGCGCGACGAGGCCGGGCTGCTGCGGCTCGTGCGGCAGTTCTCCACGCCCGGCGGGATCCCCAGCCACGTCAGCGTGCCGGTGCCGGGCTCGATCCACGAAGGCGGCGAGCTCGGCTACGCGCTCGTGCACGCCTTCGGTGCCGCGTTCGACAACCCCGACCTGATCGTCGCGTGCACCGTCGGCGACGGCGAGGCGGAGACCGGCCCGCTCGAAGGCTCGTGGAAGGGCACGCGCTTCCTCGACCCGCGCCGTGACGGCGCCGTGCTGCCGATCCTCAACCTCAACGAGGCGAAGATCTCCGGCCCGACGGTGCTCGGCCGCGTCCCCGACGAGGACGTCCACGAGCTGCTGCACGCGCACGGCTGGGCGCCGGTCGAGATCGCCGGCGACGACCCGCGCGAGGTGCACGCCCAGTTCGCGCAGGCGCTCGACACCGCCTACGACACGATCCGCGCGATCCAGGCGGAGGCGCGCGCAGGCGCCCACGGTCGCCCCGCCAGCGCCGCCGGCCCACGCTGGCCGGCGCTGATCCTGCGCACGCCGAAGGGCTGGACCGGCCCGAAGGTCGTCGACGGCAAGCAGGTCGAGGGCACCTTCCGCGCCCACCAGGTCCCGCTCGCGAACGTGCGTGACAACCCCGACCACCTCGCGCAGCTGGAAACGTGGATGCGCAGCTACCGGCCGCACGAGCGCTTCGACGAGCACGGGACGCTCGTCCCCGAGCTCGCGCGGCTCGCGCCGACCGGCGACCACCGCCTCGGCTCGACCCCGCACGCCAACGGCGGCCGGCTGCTGAAGGCGCTCGACCTGCCCGACTACGGCGCCTACGCGATCGACGTGCCGGCGCCCGCGACGGTCACAGCGGAGTCGACGCGCAAGCTCGGCGAGCTGCTGCGCGACCTCTTCTCGCGCACCGAGACGAGCCGCGACTTCCGTCTCTTCTGTCCCGACGAGACCAACTCCAACCGGCTCGGCGCCGTCTTCGAGGTCGCCCACCGCGAGCTGGAGCAGGCACGCCCCGACGACGAGGCGGTCGGGCCCGGCGGGCGCGTGATGGAGGTCCTCTCCGAGCACCTCTGTCAGGGCTGGCTGGAGGGCTATCTGCTGACCGGCCGGCACGGCATGTTCGCGACGTACGAGGCGTTCGCGATGGTCTCGGCCTCGATGGCGATCCAGCACACGAAGTGGCTCGAGGCCGCGCGCGGCCTGGAGTGGCGCGCGCCGGTCGCCTCGCTCAACGTGCTGCTGACGTCGACCTGCTGGCGCAACGACCACAACGGCTTCAGCCATCAGGGGCCGGGCCTGATCGACACGATGATCTCGATGAGCGGCGACGTCGTGCGCGTCTACCTGCCGCCGGACGCCAACTGCCTGCTGTCGACCGCCGACCACTGCCTGCGCAGCCGCGACTACGTCAACCTGATCGTGATCGACAAGCAGCCGGAGCTGCAGTACCTGACGCTGGAGCAGGCGAAGGCGCACTGCGCGGCCGGCGCGGGCATCTGGGAGTGGGCCGGCAGCGAGCATCCCGGCGACGAGCCCGACGTCGTGCTCGCCTGCATCGGCGACGTGCCGACACTGGAGACGATCGCCGCCGCGTGGCTGCTGCGCACACACGTGCCGGAGCTGCGCGTGCGCGTCGTCAACGTCGTCGACCTGATGGCGCTGAGCCCGCCGGACGTCCACCCGCACGGCTTCGACCGCGACCGCTTCGTCGCGCTGTTCGGCGAGCAGACCGAGGTCATCACCGCCTTCCACGGCTACGCCCGCGCGCTCCACCAGCTGCTGCACGGCCGCCCCGGCGCGCCGCGCTTCCACGTCCACGGCTTCGCCGAGCAGGGCACGACGACGACGCCGTTCGACATGGTCGTGCTCAACGAGATGAGCCGCTACCACCTCGTGCTCGACGCGCTGCGGCGAACGCGTCGCGTGCCGGCCGGGTCCGACGCGCTGGAGCGCTACTGCGAGACGCAGCTGACGCGCCATCACGCCTACGTGCGCGAGCATCTGGAGGACATGCCCGAAGTGCGTGACTGGGTCTGGACCGAGCCGGCGCCGGCCGCCTGACGCCGCGGTCGCCGTGCGCGTGCTCGTCGTCAACGCCGGCTCCAGCAGCCTCAAGCACGCGCTGCTCGACAGCGACGCGCACGACCCCGACGCGGCGGTGCTCGACACGGGCGAAGAACGCTGGCAGCCCGGCGACTCGCCCGGCCAGCACGCAGAGGCGCTGAAGCGCGCGCTCGCCGAGGGCGCGCATGCCGCAGAAGCGATCGGCCATCGCGTCGTGCACGGCGGCGATCGCTTCGAGGCGCCGGCGCTGGTCGACGACGACGTGCGCGCGGGGATCGCGGAGGCCGCGCGGCTCGCGCCGCTGCACAACCGCGCGGCGCTCGAGGGGATCGACGCCGCCCGCGAGGCGTTCCCGCGATTGCCGCAGGTCGCCTGCTTCGACACCGCCTTCCACCGCACGCTCGATCCCGCCGCGGCGACCTACGCGATCCCCGGCGAGTGGGCCGCCGAGCACGGCATCCGCCGCTTCGGCTTCCACGGTCTCAACGTCTCGTGGTGCGCGGAGCGAGCGCGCGAGCTGCTCGGCTCAGGCGGCGCGCGGCGGCTGGTCGTCTGCCACCTCGGCAGCGGCTGCTCGGTCAGCGCCGTGCGCGACGGCCGCTCGCTCGACACCTCGATGGGCTTCACGCCGCTCGACGGCGTGCCGATGGCGACCCGCTCGGGCGCGCTCGATCCCGGCGTCGTGCTGCACCTGCTCCGCGCCGGCCTCGACGCTGACGCGCTCGACGACGGCCTCAACCACCGCGCCGGTCTGCTCGGCATCGCAGGCTCGGCCGACCTGCGCGAGGTGCTCGCCGCGCGTGACGACGACGGCGACGAGCGAGCCGCGCTGGCGGTCGCCGTGTTCGTGCGCGGGATCGCCGGCAGCGTCGCGGCGATGACGACCTCGCTCGGCGGCCTCGACGCGCTCGTCTTCAGCGCCGGGATCGGCGAGCACTCGGACGTGCTGCGCGCGGAGGTGACGCAGCGGCTGGCGCATCTCGGCGTCGCGCTCGACCCGGCGCGCAACGCGGCGGCGAGCGGCGGTGACGGTCCGGCCGACCGCGAGCTGTCGCCGGAGGGGGCGAGAATCCGCGTCCTGACCCTCCGCGCGCGCGAGGAATACGTCATCGGGCGACAGACAGCCGAGCTGCTCTCCCGCGCGACGCCGTGACCTGGCGCCTGCGCGCGGGAGACGGCGGGGCTGCTGGAGTGAGGCTAGGCCGCCTGCAGCGGCGGGTCGCCGCGCTGGGCGCGCAGCTCGCGGATGCCGCCGCTGAGGAAGACGATCGCCTGGTCGACGAGCGCGAGCGCGGCGTCGCGATGCTTCTCGGGATCGGTGAACTCGCGCTCCTGCTCGTCGTGGACGCGGCCGATCGCGGCGAGCGCGCCGACGGCGGCGGCCGCGGCGAGCTGGGCGGCGACGTCGTCGGGCTCAGTGCCGAGGTCGCGCGCGATCGCGTGCGCGAAGAGCCGCTCCCCCTTGCCCATCTGCTGCCGCTCATAGGCGAGCAGCGCCTCGTCGGCGTCGATCACGCGGCGGCGCATGCGCTCGCGCTCATGCTCGAGCTTCGACGCGTTGGTGTCGAACAACTCGCCGATCCAGAGCCGCAGCGCCTCGGTCGCGAACTGGCCCGCAGGCCGGTCGCGCAGGCGGTCGGCGAGGATGCCGAACATCTCCTCGGTGTGCGGGAAGAGCAGGTCCTCCTTCGCCGGGAAGTACGCCGAGACGGTGCGCGGGGAGACGTCGGCGGCCTCGGCGATCTGCGCGATCGTCGTCGCGCGGAAGCCCTGTCTGTCGAACAGGTCGAGCGCCACCTGGGCGATCGTCTCGTAGGTGCGCAGCTTCTTGCGCTCGCGCAGTCCGGGGCGTTCGGAGGGCGGGATGCAGGCGGGCACGTGCAGCGGCTCGACGGCCGCCAGCGGCTGCTGCTCGCCGTCGCTCTCAGGCGCGCTCATGAGGTCAGCCTAACCGCAAACCGCATGTCATGCACTTCTTCGGACGAAGCAAAGTTGCATCACCTGCAATTTTACACGCTCTGTGATACCGTCCGCCGGCGCTTCTGGCGCGCCCTCCGCCACCGACCCTCTCAGGAGACGGAATGTCGTCCTTCCTCGCACGCATAGCGCGTGCAATGACAACCCACTGGAAGCGCAGCCTCGCCGGCGCGCTGCTCGTGATCGTCGCGCTCGTCTTCCTGTCCAGCACCGCTGAGACGCCCGTCGACGACTTCAAGATCCCGGGGGCCGAGTCGCAGAAGGCGACGGACCTCTTCCGCGATCATGCGCCGTCGCTTGCCGGCGCCGACGCGCAGCTCGTCTTCACCGTCAACGACGGCTCGATCAGCGATCCCGCGCGCAGAGCCGCGATCGAGAGCGCGCTCGCCGACGTCAGAAGACTGAACGGCGTCTCCGAGGTCGGCGACCCGTTCGAGCAGACGTCGAGAGACGGCCGGCTCGCGACGACCGACGTGCGCTGGGACGTCGAGGCGACGGAGCTGGAGAGAGAGGACGCGGAGAAGTTCGAGACGACCGTCCGCGACGCCGCCGAGAGAGACGGCGTCGAGGTGCAGATGCGCGGGCAGGTTCCCGACCTCGCCGCGCAGCAGGACGCGCCGGTCGGCGAGCTGATCGGCGTCGCGATCGCGATCGTGCTGCTGACGCTGCTGTTCCGTTCCGGCGCAGCGATGGCGGCGACCCTGATCGGCGCGCTGATCGGCGTGATGACAGGACAGCTGCTGCTCGCGATCCTCGCCAAGCCGCTCGGCCTGCCCGAGTTCGCGGCGACGATCGCGATAATGCTCGGCCTCGGCGCCGGCATCGACTACTCGCTCCTGATCATCGGCCGTTACCGCGAACAGGTCGCGGCGGGCGATTCGCCCGAGGACGCGTCGGCGAAGTCGGCCGCGACCTCCGGCGCCTCCGTGGTCGCCGCCGGCGTGATCGTGATCGTCGCGCTCGGCGGCCTGCTCGCGATCGGCATCCCGCTGATCGGCGCGCTCGGCATAGCGGCCGCGATCGGTGTGGCGTGCGTCGTCGTCTCGTCGCTGACCGTGCTGCCCGCGATGATCGGCGGGCTCAAGAAGCGGCTCAGACCGAAGAAGCCCGAGCACGTGCTGCCCTCCGCGGCGCTCGCTCGCTGGGGCACGCTGGTCACGAAGCGCCCGTACGTCTCGATCGGCCTCGCCGGCATTCTGATGCTCGCGCTCGCGTTCCCGACGCTCGACATGCGCCTCGGCCAGCCCGACGACGGCAACCAGCCGGCGAAGAACACGCAGCGCAAGGCGTACGACCAGCTCAACGCTGCGTTCGGCGCAGGCTTCAGCGGTCCGCTGTTCGTCACGGTCGAGACGCCGAGAGGTGAGGACGTCAGAGGCGCGCTCACGAGACTCGAGGGCGACCTCAGATCCGATCCCGACATCGAGAGCGTCTCGCCGGCGTCGGCGTCGAGAGACGGCGCGATCTCGACGATCTTCGTGACGCCGAAGACGGCGCCGCAGGACGAGCGCACGACCGCCCTCGTCGACCGGCTGCGCGACAGCACGATCCCGGCCGCCGTCGCGGGGACGTCGCTGAACGTCTACGTCGGCGGGCAGACCGCCAGCTTCCAGGACTTCTCCGCGAAGGTCTCCTCACGGCTGCCGGTGTTCATCGCGATCGTGATCGGCCTGTCGGTGCTGCTGCTGATGGCGGCGTTCCGCTCGCTGTGGATCCCGCTCATCTCGGCGGTCTTCAACCTGCTGTCGGTCGGCGCCGCGTTCGGCGTCACCACGCTCGTCTTTCAGAAGGGCTGGGGCGCGAGCCTGATCGGCGCCGAGTCCGACGTGCCGATCATCTCGTTCTTCCCGGTGATGCTGTTCGCGATCCTGTTCGGGTTGAGCATGGACTACAACGTCTTCCTGCTCTCCCGCGTGCGTGAGGCGTACCAAGGCGGCGACGGACCGCGCGACAGCGTCGTGCACGGCGTCGCGCGAATCGGCAAGGTGATCCTGTTCGCCGGCTTGATCATGGCGTCCGTCTTCCTCGCGTTCGTCCTGACGTCGGACACGATCTCGAAGATGTTCGGCGTCGGCCTCGGCTTCGCGATCCTGCTCGACGTGCTGTTCGTGCGGCTCGTGATCGCACCCGCGGTCGTGACGCTGCTCGGCGACAAGGCATGGTGGATGCCGGCCTGGATGGATCGCATAATCCCGAACATCTCGCTCGACGGCCACGATGTCGGCGTGCAGACCGAAGAAGAGCTGGAAGCCGCGATCAAGCAGCAGACCGGCGAGACGGAGAAGGTCTCCTAGTCCGTCGACAGCTGCGGCGACTCCCGCCCCGTCAGGCCCTGCGCCTGGCGGGGCGGTCGTGTTTCAGGAGCCCTGCCGCTCCTCTGGGCTCGGCTCGCCGATCTGCGCGTAGACCTGCGGCTTGGCCGACTTCAGCCAGGCGCCGACGAGCAGGCCGAGCAGGCCGCCGCCGAACAGGATCGCCGGCAGCACGATCGTCATGTCGTCGGTCGGCGCGTCGATCGCGCTCGTGATCAGCACGTTGAAGTTCGACAGGCCGAGGATCAGGATCACGACCAGCAGCACGCCCGCGACGCCCGGCGCGACGCGCGAGCGCCAGACGCTGACGTCCAGCTCGGAGCGCTTGACGAAGAAGGCGACGACGGCGAACGAGGTCACCGCCATCAGCAGCAGCACGCCGAGCGCGCCGAGGTTGGTCAACCAGGTGAAGAGGTGCAGGACCGGGTCCTTGCCGGCGATCGCGAACCAGCCGACGACGATCAGCGCCAGCGCGCTCTGCGCGATCGAGCCGGCGTACGGCGCGCCGGTGCGGCCGCTGACGCGGGCGAAGACCGACGGGAAGACGCCCTCGCGGCCGAGCGCGAAGAAGTAGCGCGCGACGGCGTTGTGGAAGGCGAGCACGGCGGCGAACAGCGAGGTCGCGAACAGCAGTTGCGCGCTGTCGCCCCAGAAGGCGCCGAGGCGATCGGTGCCGGCGCCTATCAGCACCGTCGTCGGGTCGGGCGCGGCGCCGTCGGGCGTCGTGAAGCCGAGTCTCATCAGCGCCTCGGGGTTGACGATGTTGTCGGGGCCGATCGAGTCGGCCAGCAACCACGAGGAGATCGCGTAGAAGCCGGCGATGATCGCGACGCCGATCAGCGTCGCGCGCGCGACCGTCTTCTTCGGGTCCTTGCACTCCTCCGAGTAGATCGCCGCCGACTCGAAGCCGACGAACGACGCGACGCAGAACGTCAGCGCGGCGCCGAGCGCGGTGCCGGTCGCCGTGCTCGGGTTGAAGCCCTCGAAGGTCAGCCCCTGCGGGCCGGGGTCGGCGAGGATCGCGAAGTCGAAGATCGCCACGACGACGACCTCGAGGATCAGCAGCACCGCCAGCACGCGCGCGTTGAGGTCGACCTGCAGCACGCCGAGCACGGCGACGATCCCGCCGCCGACCAGGCACCACCAGTACCACTCCATCGTGATCCCGACCTTGTCGGCCATGAAGGCGCCGAAGGCGACCCCGAAGAGGCCGTAGATCCCCATCTGCATCGCGTTGTAGGAGACGAGCGCGACGAATGCCGCGCCGACGGCCGGGATTCGGCCGAGACCTCGAGCGACGTACGTGTAGAAGGCGCCTGCATCGGCGACGTAGTGGCTCATCGCGGCGTACCCGACGGCGAAGGTGCCGAGCACCGCCGCGAGCGGGATGAACAGGAACGGGATGCCCATGTTCCCGGTCACCAGGTACGTCGCCGCCTGGCCGCCGGCGACGGCGGTCAGCGGCGCCGAGGCGGCGACGATGAAGAAGACCAGGTCCCACGTGCCCAACGAGCGCCGGTGCAGGCGCCCTCCACCGGGCTGCGCCGGGGTTGCTGCTGACGACGACGTCTCAGCGATCGACATGACTCACCTCTCCTTGTGACGGCGGCGCGCTCAGGCGCCGGCGCCCTCCTCGTTGACCGTCCCGCACCACATCGGGACGAATGCGGCCAGCACGCGGGCGACCTCCGCCAGCGACGAGAGCGAGACGCGCTCGTCGATGCCGTGGATGCGCTCCGCGCGCGGGCCGAAGCAGACGGCTGGGATGCCGTGACGGACGAAGTGCCGCGCGTCCGTCGTCGCGGTCGTCGCCTCCAGGCGCGGTGCCTCTCCATGCACCTGCGCGTAGGCGGCGGACAGCTCCTGCACGACCGGTTCCTCGTGCGCGACGACGGCGCCCTCGCAGGCGAAGCCGTCGTAGCGCACGACCGGCGGATGGTCGCGCAGGTTCGGGTCGGCGGCGGCTGCACGGGCGATCGCGTCCTCCACGCGTCGTCTCGCGGCGGCCGGCGCCTCGCCGGGGTAGAGCCCGAGGCGGCAGGAGAGCGTGCACTCCGCCGCGACGGTCGAGGTCCAGTCGCCACCGGCGACGATCCCCGGGTTGAGATTGATCGGGTGCTCGAAGCCGTCGTAGGGCGGCGGCGGGCTGACGTTCGCCTCCGCCTCCAGCTCGCGCAGCGCGGCGAGCACCGTGTACGCCGCGTCGATCGCGTTGAAGCCGAGCGTCGCGGCGCGCGCCGCGTGCGCGGGGATGCCGCGGATCTCGACGTGGAACCACAGCACGCCGACCTGCGCGACCGTGAAGTGGTCAGGATGGGGCTCGGTGATCACGCAGGCGTCGGCGGTGTGGCCGTCGAGCAGCAGCTGGAGCGCGCCGTTGCCGGTGCACTCCTCCTCCACGACCGACTGCAGCTGCACGTCGCCGGCCAGCTCGACGCCGGCCCTTCGCAGCGCGCGGATCGCGCCGGTCATCGCGACGAGGCCGGCCTTCATGTCGCCGGCGCCGCGGCCGTAGAGCCAGTCGCCGTCGCGGCGGGCGCTGAACGGCGGGCTGCTCCACAGCGCGGCGCTCGCCGGCGGCACCACGTCGACGTGGCCGTTGAGGATCAGGGAGCGGCCGCCGCCACTCCCCTTCCATCTGGCCACCACGTTGCGCTTCCCCTCGACGCTCCACGAGAACGGCGAGTGGCCGGGATCGGCGCGCAGGGCGTCCGCGTCGAGCGGGACCGAGATCGGCTCCAGCCCGCAGTCGGCGAACGCCGCCGCCATGATCGCCTGGCCGGGCTCCTCGTCGCCGAGCGTCGTCGGCGCCTCGACGAGCCGCACGAGCAGCTCCTCCATCCATCCGCGCTCGGCCGCGACGGCGGCGCCGATGTCGGCGTGGGTCAGGCTCACCGCACGCTTCCGTCGAGGATCTGGAGCGTCTTCAGGTCGCTGTAGAAGTCGAGCGCGTAGTCGCCGCCCTCGCGCCCGATCCCGGAGATCCCAACGCCGCCGAACGGCGCCGTCAGATCGCGCACGAGGAAGGTGTTGACCCACACGACGCCGGCGCGGATCGCGCGGCCGATGCGGTCGGCGCGACCCATCGACGACGTGTAGACGATCCCGGACAGGCCGTACTGCGTGCCGTTGGCGAGCGCGATCGCCCCCTCCTCGTCAGCGAACGTCTGCAGCGTCAGCACCGGCCCGAAGACCTCGCGCTGGACGATCTCGCTGTCGTTGGAGCGCGGCTCGATCAACGTCGGCGCGTAGTGCAGGCCACCGGCCCGCTCGCCGCCGAGCACGACCGTGTCGCCGGCCGCGCGCGCCCGCTCGACGAACGCCTCGACGCGCGCGAGGTGGTCGGGGTGGATAAGCGGCGAGATCGTCGTGTCGGACTCGCGCGGGTCGCCGAGCCGGTGCGCGGCGAGGTGCGTGTGGAAGCGCTCCAGGAAGGCGTCGCGGACAGACTCCTGCACGAGCAGCCGCGTGCCCGCGAGGCAGACCTGGCCGGAGTCGTCGTACTGGCCGGCGGCCTTCTTCGCGGCGGCATCGAGGTCGGCGTCGTCGAAGACGATCAGCGGCCCCTTGCCGCCCAGCTCGCCGGTGAACGGGACGAGGTTCTTGGCGGCGCTGACGCCGATCTGGCGGGCGGCGTCGGGCGAGCCGGTGAAGGAGACGCGGCGGATCAGCGGATGCGCGACGAGCGCGGCGCCGGCCTCCTCGCCGATCCCCTGCACGATGTTGAGGACGCCCGCCGGCAGCCCGGCCTCCGACGCCAGCTCGCCCAGCAGCGCACAGGCCAGCGGCGACCACTCGGCCGGCTTCAGCACGACCGTGCAGCCGGCCGCCAGCGCCGGCGCCGTCTTCCACGTCGAGAGCATGAACGGCGCGTTCCACGGCGTGATCACCGCGGCCGGACCGGCCGGCATCCGCTGGACGCGGTTCCAGGTGCCCTTCGAGTGCCAGTCGCGCTCCTCATACTGCGCGGCGAGGTCGGCGTAGGAGCGGTAGTTGAGCGCACCGCGCGCGATCACGCGCAGCCGCAGCGACTCCAGCAGCATCGCCATGTCGGCGCACTCGACGGCGGCGAGGCGGTCGACGTTGGCCTCGATCGCGTCGGCGAGCCGGTGCAGGTGCTGCGCGCGGCCGGCGGGGCCGAGCGCGGCCCAGGCCGGGAAGGCGGCGTCAGCGGCGCGCACCGCGCGGTCGACCTCCTCCGCCCCCGCGCGCGAGACCTGCGCGATGACGGACTGGTCGATCGGCGAGATCACGTCGAAGCGCGTCTCACTGGCGACCCACTCGCCGCCGATGAAGTGGTCGGTCGGGACCTCGACGCCGGCGACCGTCGCCCGCGTCGGCGTGGCGCTGCCCGCCAGCGCGGTCACGACGACGCTCCAGTCGCCGCTGAGGCGGTGAAGTCCGCCACCGATTCGAGGTCGTCGATCGAATAGGCGAAGGTGAAGCGGTAGCCCTTCCCGACTCTGGTCGGCGTGAGGAGCGTGTGCTCCTCGCCGGGCGCGGCGAACAGCTCCAGCTCGGCGTCGCCCTCCCAGACGGTCGAGATAGAGCGGTCGTACGACTTCGCGCGCACCAGCTCGTGCACGGCCGGGTCGTCGTGGCGGCCGGCGGCCAGGCGCGGGAAGAAGCGCGTGTTGACCAGCGGCGCGTCGTTGTGCTGGGCGCCGCTGTCACTCTCGCCGGTCAGCGTGATCCGCCCCTCCGCCAGCCGCCGCCCGCGCGCGGAGGCGGTGCCGCCGAAGCGCGAGCCGGGCGCCAGTCCCGGCGCGGCCGCCGACGGCAGCCCGAAGTCGCGCGTGATCCAGATGTCGCCGAGCTTCTTCGGGAAGCCCTGGATCCAGCCGCGCGCGAGCGCGAAGTCCTGGTCGACCCAGATGAACGGGCAGGTCGTCACGTCCTCGCCGTCGAGCTGGGCGTTGACGACGAGGAAGAACTCCTTGTACTGCGAGCGCGCGGGGTCGACCAGCTCCTCGCCGCCGCTCGTGCACGACTGCCAGTCGACGAACAGCGCCGCGCAGCGGCCGGCGCCGTCGGGGTGCGGCTCCAGCCCCTCGGGCAGCACCGCCGCGACGGCCTCCGGGTCGGCCCAGTAGTCGATCACGAGGAAGTCGCCGACGTAGTGCCACGGCGGTGGCGGGACGAGGTTGGCCTCGCCGCGGGGCGAGCGGGGGAGCGAGTAGCCGTGGAGCGACATGACGGTCCTTACGTGGTGAGCGAGGTCGGAGCAGGGAGCGGCGGCAGCGGCGTGCCGAGCGCTTCGAGCGACTCGCGCTCGGAGGCGACCGCGGCGGCGTCGAAGCGGAAGTAGGAGCGCGGCGGCAGCGGGCCCCAGGTGTTGGAGGAGTAGCGGTCGTCGGGCCACTCGCGCGCGACGTGGTCGTGGCCGAGGATCTCCATGTCGCAGTACAGCTCGACGAAGCACTCCTCCTCGACGATCCGCACGTAGGAGGCGATGTTGCCGCCGACGCCGTGGCGCGTCGGCCCCCAGCCGAGCCAGCGGCCGTGGCGACCAAGGTGGTCGAGCGCGGCGCGCATCTGGCCGATGTCGACGACGTCGAAGGCGAGGTGGTGGAAGTGGCTGTAGCCCTTGTCGACCAGCGCCATCCCGTGGTGGTCGGCGTTGACGTGCAGCCAGGCGCCGCCGTCGCCGAGCCAGTCGGTCATCCCCATCCCGAGCGCGTCGCGGTAGAAGGCGACCTGGTCGTGGATCCGGGCGGTGAGGAAGTTGACGTGGCCGAGCTTGCGCGGATGACCGACCGGCAGCTCACCGGCCGGGCGGGCGAAGGAGGTCAGCCGGCTGGCCGGCTCGCGGTAGGGCAGCAGCTGCAGCGCGTTGCCCTCCAGGTCGGCCAGCAGCAGGCAGTCGCCGCCGGCGTCGTCGCGGCCGCGCTCGCAGGCGACGCCCTGCGCGGCGAGGTGCGCCGCGGCGTCGTCGAGCGTGCAGCCGCGCGCCAGCTCCCAGCCGACGTGGTCCAAACCGGGCCCGTCGTCGGCGGCCGCCAGCAGTTCCAGCGCCACCGGCTCGTCGTCGCACGACAACGCGACGCGCCCACCCGAGCGCGCCCGCTCGGTCAGCCCGAACTGCAGCGCCCAGCGCCGCGCCGCCTCGTCCAGATCCGCGACGCGCAGCGCGACGTGGTCGATCCGGTGCAGCGCGATCATGCCGGCACCACCCGCACCGGCATCCGCTTGATGCCGTTGAAGAAGTTCGAGCGCAGCCGCTGCACCGGGCCGCTCTGCTCGATGCTCGCGACGCGCGGCAGCAGCTCCTCGAAGACGATTCCGATCTCCATCTTCGCGAGGTGGGAGCCGAGGCAGTGGTGGACGCCGCCGGGGCCGAAGGCCATGTGGCGGTTGGGCGTGCGGCCGACGTCGAAGGTCTCCGGATCGTCGAAGACCGACTCGTCGCGGTTGCCGGAGACGAACCAGGTCGTGACCTTGTCGCCGGCCTTGATCGCGGTCCCGTTCAGCTCCGTGTCGACCGCCGCGGTGCGGCGGAAGTGATGGACCGGCGTCGCCCACCGCAGCATCTCGTCGGCCATCGTTCTGAACAGCTCCGGCGACGGCTCGCGCCGCAGCCGCTCGAGCTGCTCGGGGTGGTGCAGCAGCGCGTCGAGGCCGTGCGAGATCGTGTGGCGCGTCGTCTCGTTGCCGGCGGTCGCCAGCAGCACGAAGTAGACGTCGAACTCCTGCTGCGTCAGGTTGGCCTCGACGAGCTGGCTGATGATGTCGTCGCGCGGATCGGCGCGGCGCGCGTCGGCCAGCCGCCGCCCGAAGGCGAACATCTCCAGCGCCGCCGGGGAGGAGAACGGCAGGTGCCGGTGCGAGTCGTCGTCGGGCACGTCGCTGGCGAACTCCGGGTCGGCGTTGCCGAGCAGACGGTCGCCGATCTCGATGATCTCGCGGCGCTCCTCCTGCGGCACGCCGAGGATCTCGGCGAAGACCTGCATCGGCACCTCGGACGAGATCTCTCTGACGAAGTCGAACTCCGGCCCCTGCGCGAAGGCGGCGTCGATCACCTCGTTGGTGACGCGGCGGACCTGCTCGTTCCAGACCTGCACCGCGCGCGGCGTGAAGCGGCGGTTGATCAGCCCGCGCAGCACGTCGTGGCGCGGCGGGTCCATGTCGATCATCGACTTGCGCGACTCGACGTGCTCGGGCTCGAGGTCCTCCAGCGACGTGCCGCCGATCTCCGAGGAGAAGATCTCCGGCTGGCGGTGGACCTCGCGGATGTCGTCGTAGCGGGTGACCGCCCAGAAGCCGGTGCCCTCGGCCTCGGGGTTCCAGTGGACCGGGTCCTCGCGCCGCAGCGTCGCTAACGCCTCGTAGGGGACGCGGTCGACGAACAGGTCGTGGTCGGCGAGGTCGATCTTCTCGAGTGTCGGCATGGCGTTGATCTCCCGGTGTTCAGACGTGGTGCACGTACTCGGCCAGCTCCCAGTCGGAGACGTGGCTCCGGTGGCGCTCGACCTCGAAGCGCTTCATCGCGAGGAAGGTGGCGACGATCGGCTCGCCGAGCGCGGCGCGCAGGACCGTGTCCTGTTCCAGCGCGTCGAGCGACGCCTCCAGCGTGCGCGGCAGCGGCGCGCCGATGACGGCCTCCTCCGCGTGGTAGGCGTCGCCGCTCAGCGGCGCCGGCGGCTCCAGCCGCTCGCGCACGCCGTGCGCGCCGGCCTGCAGCAGCGCCGAGACGGCGAGGTAGGGGTTGGCGGCGCCGTCGCCGACGCGCACCTCGACGCGCGTCGCGCGGCCGCGCTCGGCCGGGATCCGCACGAACGTCGAGCGGTTGTCGTGGCCCCAGTTGGCGTGCGTCGGCGCGAGCGAGTCGGGCACCAGCCGGCGGTAGCTGTTGATCGTCGGGTTCAGCAGCGCCATCAGCGCCGGCGCGTGCGCGAGCACGCCCGCGACGAAGTGACGCAGCGTGTCGGAGACCTCGTCGGCGGCGCCGGGCGCGTCGAAGACGTTGACGCCATCCTGCTCCAGCGACACGTGCACGTGCGTGCCGGAGCCGCCCTGGTCGTTGAACGGCTTGCCCATGAAGGTCGCGACCAGCCCGTTGAGCGCGGCGACGTCCTTGACGGCGGCCTTCAGGCGGAAGGCGTTGTCGGCGGCGGTCAGGGCGTCGGCATGGTGCTGGTTGATCTCGTACTGCGAGTTCATGAACTCGTGGTTGACGGCGAAGGCGCCGAGGCCGATCGAGGCGAGGTCCTCGGTCAGCTTGCGCACGATCCCGCCCGGGTCGACCTGCGGGCCGACCGTGTAGACCATGCTCAGCCGGTCGACGCGGCGTCTGATGCCGCCGGGCGCGTCGGGGTCGAGGTCGCAGAGGAAGAACTCCAGCTCCGGCGCGACGACCGGCGCGAAGCCCAGCTCCTCGAAGACGGCGACGGCGTCGCGCACCGAGCCGCGCGCGTCGGCCGGCGGGGGGCCGCCGTGGACCGGGTGCAGATCGGCGAGGCAGCAGGCGACGCCTGGCTCCCACGGCAGCGACACGAGCGTCGAGAGGTCGGGCTTGGCGACGAGGTCGGGGTAGCCCTCCTCGCCGCCGACGACCGGCGTGTGCGCGAGGTCGGTGCCCATCACCGCGGCGCAGAAGCCGAGACCGGACTCGGCGACGCGGTCGAACTCCTGCACCGGCACGTCCTTGCCGCGCGCGACCCCGTGCAGGTCGGAGTACAGCACCCGCACGGTCGTGATCGGGCCGGTCGTCCCGCGCAGCTCCGGCAGGCCGTTCACGCTTCTCACCTGCGTTGCCATCTCTCTCTCCTGATTCATCAGCGCGCCCGTTCCCAGAACGCGTCGAACAGCTGGAAGGCGGCGCTCACCGCTGCCGCGGCATGGCCGTTGCCGGCGTCGAGCAGCGCCTCGCCGTCGCCGAGCCCGAGGCGGTCGAGCCGCTCCTGGTCGGTGACGGCCCAGTCGCGCACGATCTCGATCGTCGACTCGGGGTGGAACTGGACGCCGAGATGGCGCCCGTGACGGAATGCCTGGGGGCCGCTGGCGCTGCTGGCGAGCGCCGTCGCGTGCGGCGGCGTCGTGAAGCGGCAGTAGTGCCATTGCAGCCAGGGCCCGGCGGGGATCTGCTCGGCGTCCGCGCTCGTGACCTCGTGCCAGCCGACCTCGGGCCGGTCGGCCTGCTCGACGGTGCCGCCGAGCGCGGTCGCGAGCATCTGGCCGCCGAAGCAGAGGCCGAGCACCGGCACGTCGCGCACGACGCAGTCGCGCAGCAGCTCCAGCTCCTGCGCGACCTCCGGCTCGCGCTCGGCGTCGAGCGGGCTGTGCGGCGAGCCGAGCGAGGCGACGAACGCGCGCCCTTCGACAGCCGGCCACGGCCGGCCGAGCCAGGTGCGGTGGATCTCGAACGGGATCGCCCGCTGCCGCAGCCAGTCGGCCAGCAGACCCGGGGGTCCCCAGTCGCCGTGCTGGAGGATCAGGGCGGGCTCGCTCACGAGACGACCTCGGCCGGCGGCATCCCAAGGGATCTCGAATCCGCGGCGACCGCCTCGCGCAGCTCGTCCACGCGCGGCGGGTCGGCGAGCTGGCGGCGGTACCAGGCGAGCCGTCGCACGGCGTTGAAGGCGATCGCGGCGACGACGCGCCCGTCTCGCACGCCGACGGCGACGAGCCGGTCGCCCTCCGGCGACTGCTCGACCAGCTCGACCCGCTCGGCGCGGCCGGGCAGCCCGACCGCCTGGATCTTGACGTCGTACTGGTCGCTCCAGAAGTACGGCGCGGCGGCGTACGGCGTGCGCTCGGCCGGCGGCGCGAGCGCGTTGCGCGCGGCGGCGGCGCCCTGCTCAGCGGCGTTGGTCCAGTGCTCGACACGGATCGTCTCGCCGGCCGCGAGCGGGTGCGGCCACGAGACGACGTCACCGGCGCCGAGCACGTCGGGGTCGTCGAGCGAGGTCAGCGTCGCGTCGCAGACGAGGCCGGGGTCGAGCGTCAGGCCGCTGCCGGCGAGCCACTCGGTGTTGGGGATCGCGCCGAGCGCGACGACGACGACGTCGGCCGCGACCTCGGAGCCGTCCGCGAGCACGACCGCCGCGACGCGGTCGTGCTCGCCGGCCGCGGGGACGCGGTCCGCTGCGCCGCCGGTGCCGGCGGCGCCCCTCCCCCGGAAGCCCTGCACCCCGGTCGCCAGCTTCACCGTCACGCCCTCCTCCCGGTGCATGTCGGCGCAGCGGCCGCCGAGCAGCGGGCCGAGCGGCAGCAGCGGGTGCGGCGCGACGTCGACCAGCGTCACGTCGAGGCCGAGTCTGCGCGCGGTCGAGGCGACCTCGGCGCCGACGAAGCCGGCGCCGACGACCGCGACGCGCGGCGTGCCATCGGTCAGCGCGGCGCGCAGCTTCAACGCGTCGTCGAGGTCGCGCAGCGTGTGCAGCCCGTCCAGCTCGGCGCCCGGTCCGTTCCAGGTGCGCGCGCGACAGCCGGTCGCGACGATGAGGCGGTCGTAGGCGACGCGCTCGCCGTCGGCGAGCACGACCTCGCGAGCGGCGCGGTCGAGCCCGGCGGCGGCGGCGCCGAGCCGCCAGCTGACGTCGACCTCGTCGCTGGGGAAGTCGCACTGCTCGACCGTGTGCGCGCCGGCCAGCAGCTCCTTCGACAGCGGCGGCCGCGTGTACGGCGCGCGCGCCTCGTCGCCGATCACGACGACCTCGTCCGCGTGGCCGGCGGCGCGCAGCGCCTGCGCGGCGCGCAGCCCGGCCAACGACGCTCCGACGACGACGATCCGCATCGCGAAGCCCTCAGCCCTCGAGCTTGATCGCCATCATCGGACAGACCTGAACCGCCTGCTCGACCTCGGCGCGTCTGTCCTCGCCGACCTCCTCGACCCACGTCAGCGAGTCGTCGTCGTGCAGCTCGAAGACGTCCGGCGCGGCGAAGACGCACTCGCCGTGCGCCTGACAGAGGTTCATGTCGACGTGGACCTTCATGCCTTGCTCCTCTCGACCATCCGCTCGGCCTCCTCCTCGGAGACGGCGAGCGCGACGTGCAGCGTGTTCGGCGAGGTCTCCGGCTGGTCGCCGGCCTCGCTCAGATCGACCTCCCACTCGACGACCGTGCTCTCGACGCGGCCGAGCCCGTCGATCTCGACGGCGACGACGTCGCCGACCGCCATCGGGCGCGAGTTGGCCGGCGTGCCGGTCAGGACCACGTCGCCCGGCTCCAGCGTGATCAGCCGCGACAGGTCGGCGAGCTGGTAGGCGACGCCCCAGATCAGGTCCTGCGCCGTCGCGCGCTGCACGACCTCGCCGTTGAGCAGCGTGCGCAGCTCGTAGCTGGTCGGGTCGAAGTCGGCGGCCGGGACGACCGTCGGGGAGAGCGGCAGGAAGCCGTCCTGGCCCTTGACGCGCAGCATCGAGCCGCGGTCGGCGTGGCGGAAGTCGTGCAGGCCGACGTCGTTGGCGACCGCGTAGCCCGCGACGTAATCGAGCGCGTCGTCCTGCGCGACGCCGTGCATCCGTCTGCCGATCACGACGGCCAGCTCGCCCTCGTAGTTGAGGAACTCCGTCCCCGCCGGCCGTCTCAGCTGACCACGATGTCCGTTCAGCGTCGTCGGCGGCTTCATGAAGTACGACGGGTAGGCGGGCGTGCGCGCCGCGTACTCCTCGATCCGGCTGCGGTAGGTGAGGTGGACGGCGATCACCTTCGACGGCTGCACCGGCGCGAGGTAGGTGACCTCGGCCTCGGCCAGGCGCGTGCCGTCGTCGAGCACGACCTGCTCGCCCTCGACCACGCCCCAGCGCGCCGTCTCGCCGTCGGCGATGCGGACTCTTCCCATCTGCGAATTCACCTCTCCTATGCCTGTGCGGCCTGGCGGCCCAGTCCAGCCACCGCCGCGACGCGCTCGATCAGCGCCTGCTCGTGCGGCTGCAGTTGCTGCTGGCCCATGTGCTCCGGGAAGAGCTGGAGGATCGTGTCGCGCACCTCCGTCTCGACGCCGGCCAGTCTCTCCACGATCGCCAGCCCGCAGAACGGCACCAGCTCGGCCGAGTAGCCGCCCTCGTGCGCCATCACGACGCGGCCGTCGCAGAGCCGCGCGGCGGCGTCGAGCAGCAGCTCGGCGAGGCGGCCGTAGCCCTTCGGCGAGACCATCATCCGCCCGAGCGGGTCCATCGCGCTCGCATCCAGGCCGGAGGCGACGAGGATCAATTCAGGTTGGAACCGTTCGAGCGCCGGGATCACGAGCTGCTCGAAGGCGGCCTCGTAGGCGCCGTCGCCGGAGCCGGGCGGCAGCGGCACGTTGAGGTTGAAGCCCTCCCCCGCGCCCTCGCCGGTCTCCTCCAGCGGCCCCGACTCGGGCGGGAAGCAGCTGTCCTGGTGCAGCGAGATCGTCAGCACGTTGGGGTCGTCGTAGAAGCCGGCCTGCGTGCCGTTGCCGTGGTGGACGTCCCAGTCGACGATCGCGACCCGCCGCAGGCCGCGCACGACGCGCGCGTGGTGCGCGGCGATCGCGACGTTGCCGAAGATGCAGAAGCCCATCGCGGCGTCGGGCAGCGCGTGGTGGCCGCAGGGGCGCACGAGCGCGTAGGCGTTGTCGACGGTGCCGTCGAGGACGGCGTCGACCGCCTCGATCACGCCGCCGGCCGACAGCAGCGCGACCTCGTAGGTGCCCTTGCCGATCACGGTCGTGCCGTCGACGCCCTCGCCGCCGGCGCCGGCCGACAGCTCGCGCACGTGCTCGACGTACGCCGCCGTGTGAAAGCGCGTCAGCTCCTCGACGGTCGCCGCGCGCGGCGCGATCGGGACGAGCTGGTCGAGCAGGCCGGAGACGTCGAGCAGGTTGCGGAAGCGGCGCTTCGTGTCCGAGTTCTCCGTGTGGCGGATGTCGGGCTCCATCCACCCGGAGGCGTCCGACAGGAACGGCCCGCTCGCGCGGCCGGTGTTGTGCCACATGTAGCGCTCGTGCCACACGAATCCGGTCTGCATCACCACTCACTCTCCGTCGTGGCCGGCGGCGCTCTCCAACACCGCTCGGCCTCTGATGCAGGCATGGTGCGCTCAACGGTTCACGGTCACAACATGGTTTTGCGATGGACTGATCGCGGCATGCGATGATCGTTGTGTGGACTTGCGTCAGCTGCGTTATTTCGTCGCCGTCGCGGAGGAGTTGCACTTCACGCGCGCCGCGTCACGGCTCCATCTCGCCCAGTCGGCGTTGAGCGCCCAGATCGTCGCGCTGGAGCGCGAGGTCGGCGCGCCGCTGTTCACGCGCGCCAACCGCCGCGTCGAGCTGACGCGCGTCGGCACCGCGCTGCTGCCGCGGGCGCGCGAGCTGCTGGAGAGCGCCGACCGCGTGCTCGCCGAGACGCGCGCGCTCGCCGCCCGCGAAGCCGAGACGCTGTCGGTCGGCTGCATGGGCGCCGTCCCCGGCGAGCTGCTGAGCGTCGTCGTCGACGAGCTGAAGAACGAGCGCCCGAGCGCGCAGATCGAGGTCCACGCGTTCGACTTCGCGACGATCAGCGAGAGCCTCGCGCAGGCGCGCGCCGACGTCGCCTTCATCTACATGCCCTACGACGAGGCGGAGCTGGCCGAGCTCGAGGTCGTGCCGCTCGTCGAGGAGCAGCGCAACGTCGTGATGGCCAGCTCGCACCCGCTCGCCAACCGCGCCGAGCTGACGCCCGAGGACCTCGCCGGGGAGACCTTCATCAGCCACTCCGCCGCCGTCTCGCAGACGTGGAGGGACTTCTGGCTGCTGACCGAGGAGCTGGGCCACCGGCCGGAGGTCAACGCGCGCACCGCGGACACGCTGGAGGAGTGGCTGCACCTGATCGCGCAGGGGCAGGGGATCGACACGGCGCCGACGCTGATCAGCCGCTACTACCCGTGGCCGGGGATCAGATTCGTGCCGCTGGTCGAGGCGCGCTTCGCGACGCTCGCGGTCGTGCGCCGCCGCGACGCGACCGAGCCGCTCGTCGACGCCTTCGTGCGCACCGCCCAGCGTGTCAGCCAACGTGAGCTGCACGCCCATACCGGCGAGGGGTCCGCGCAGCTGAGTTAGGATGCCCTGACGACTTCGCAAAGCGCCGAGTTTCGGGGGTGTGCTGTGGATGGTGCCGTGACGGGCCCCGTGGCCGGGCCCACCGAGGACGACGTCCAGCCGGTCGAGAACGAGACGCGTGACCGCATCATCACCGGCCTCGTCACGATCGTCCCGGTGCTCGCGCTCGGCCTCGTCGGCTGGCAGCTGTGGGCGGTCGCGCTCGGCTGGAGCGACCTCGCCGTGCTGGCGATCATGTACGTCGCCACCGGTCTCGGCATCACCGTCGGCTTCCACCGCCTCTTCACGCACCGCTCGTTCAAGACCTCGCCGGCCGTTCGCGGCGTCTTCGCCGCGCTCGGCTCGATCGCGATCGAGGGGCCGGTCATCTCGTGGGTCGCCGACCATCGCAAGCACCACGCCTTCTCCGACCAGTACGGCGATCCGCACAGCCCGCACGTCGAGCACGGTCACGGCTGGAGAGGGGCGCTGCGCGGTCTGGCGCACGCGCACGTCGGCTGGCTGTTCGTCCACACCCACCGCGGCAACAAGAGACGGTACGCGCCCGACCTGATGAGAGATCCGGTCGTCGCGTGGGTCGACCGCACCTTCATCTTCTGGGCGATAGGCGGCTTCCTGATCGCCTTCGCGCTCGGCTTCCTGCTCGGCGGCCTGTCGTGGCAGGCCGGCCTCACCGGGATGCTGTGGGGCGGGCTGGTGCGGACGCTGCTGCTGCACCACGCGACCTACTCGATCAACTCGCTCTGCCACTTCTTCGGCCGCAAGCCGTTCGAGACCGGCGACGAGTCGCGCAACGTCGCGTGGCTGGCGCCGTTCACCTTCGGCGAGGCGTGGCACAACGCCCACCACGCCTTCCCCACCTCGGCGCGCCACGGCGTCGACCGCTTCCAGCTCGACCTCTCGGCCGCCGTCATCACGCTGCTGGAGAAGACCGGCCTCGCATGGGACGTCGTCCGCGTCGACCCACCGAAGCTCGACGCCAAGCGCGTCCAGGTATCCTCGCTCGAGTGAGCATCACCCGCCGCCAAGAAGAACTGCGCGACCAGCGCATCGCCCATGTCATCCCGCTGGCGACGCCGGCGCTGATGCTCCACCAGCAGCCGTTGTCGGACAGACAGGCCGACGTCGTGCTGGCCGGCCGCGCCGACGTCACGCGCGTGCTCGACCGCAGCGACGACCGCCTGCTCGTCGTCGTCGGGCCGTGCAGCGTGCACGACCCGGAGGCGGCGCTCGACTACGCCAGACGGCTCGCCGAGCGCGCGACGGAGCTGAGAGGCGACCTGCTCGTCGCGATGCGCGTCTACTTCGAGAAGCCGCGCACGACGACCGGCTGGAAGGGTCTGATCAACGACCCGCACCTCGACGGCTCCAACGACGTCAACACCGGCCTGAGACTGGCGCGCGGCCTGCTGCTGCAGGTGCTGGAGCTGGGGCTGCCGGTCGGCTGCGAGTTCCTCGACCCGATCATCCCGCAGTACATCGCCGACACGGTCGCGTGGGGCGCGATCGGCGCGCGCACGACCGAGAGCCAGACGCACCGCCAGCTCGCCTCGGGCCTGTCGATGCCGATCGGCTTCAAGAACCGCACCGACGGCGACGTCGGCGTTGCGGTCGACGCCGTCCGCGCGGCAGCCGCGCCGCACACCTTCGCCGGCGTCGAGGAGTCGGGCATGCCGGCCGTCTTCACGACGCGCGGCAACCCGGACGGTCACATCATCCTGCGCGGTGGCCGCGGCGTGCCGAACTACGACCAGGACTCGGTCGCCGACGCGCTGTCGCGGATGGCCGCCGCCAGCCTCGCCGAGCGCGTGATCGTCGACGCCTCGCACGACAACAGCGCCAAGGACCACGAGCGCCAGCCGCTCGTCGCGCGCGCGATCGGCGACCAGGTCGCGGCGGGCAACCGCGCGATCGTCGGCGTGATGCTGGAGTCGTTCCTGCTGGCCGGCAACCAGAGCGTCAGCAACGGCCGCGACGGCCTCACCTACGGACAGTCGATCACGGACAAGTGCATCGACTGGGAGACGACGGTCGACGTGCTCGACGGGCTCGCCGCCGCGGTGCGAGCCCGGCGTGGCGGCGCCTGAGGCGTCCCGCGAGGCCGGCGCGCCCGCGCGCGACGCGCCGCCCGCCCCCACCCGCCTGCTGACCGCCTCGCTCGCGCACGATCCCGTGCTCGACGTCGCGCTCGGCTCGGCGCTGCTGGAGACGGCCGCGCTCGCGGCGGCGCCGGCCTTCCGCCTCGGCCGCCCGGCGCCGACGGTCTCCTTCGGCCGGCTCGACCGCATCCTGCCCGGCTTCGCCGCCGCCGCGCAGGCCGCGCGCGACCACGGCTTCGCGCCGACGCTGCGGGTCGGCGGCGGCCGTGCCGCCGCGATCCACGAGGGGGCGATCTCGTTCGGGATCGCCGCGCCGGCCGATCCCGAGTCGACAACCTCCGCGCGCTTCGAATGGCTCGCCGAGCTGGTCCGCGGCGCGCTCGCGCGCGTCGGCGTCGTCGTCGAGCGCGGCCAGCTGCCGGACGAGTACTGCCCCGGCGACTGGAGCCTGCACGCGGGCGGGATCAAGCTGTCGGGCCTCTCGCAGCGCGTGCGCAGGGACGCGACGTGGACCGAGGGCCTGTTGATCGTCAGCGACGGCGCGCGCGCACGCGCGGTGCTCGAAGCGGTCCACGCCGAGCTGGGCCTGCCGCTGGACCCCGCGACCGTCGGCGCCGTCGAGGACCTCGTCCCGGGCGTGAACGTCGAGGCGGTCGCGCAGGCGCTGCGCAACGAACTGGCGTCGCGCGGCCCCGTCGCCGACGTCGCGCTCGACGCTCCCACGCTCGCCGCCGCTCAGCGTCTGCGCGAGCGGCACGCGGTCGACTGAGCGCGCTGCGCCCGGCGACCGCACCATAAACTTGACCTCACCGGTCGGTTTACTGCATAGTCGCCCTGGAAAGGGGAACTTCATGCACCGACGGGGAAACGACGAAGCCGACTACGACGCCGATCGCGCGGAGCAGCTCGCGCATCGGCTGCAGCGCGAGCACGGGCTCTCGCGCCGCCAGCTGTTCCAGGTCGCCGCGGCGGGGGCGCCGCTGCTGCTGCTCGGGCGCGGCGCGCTCGCGACACCGGCCGCCCGCGCGCAGGCCGCGGCCGCGCCGCCG